>JANTFN010000024.1 GCA_024763435.1 Thermodesulfobacteriota bacterium
GAAAAAAGAAAATCCTGTTCATCCCATCCAATCAGCAGAACGTGAGGGGAAAAATACGGATGGACGTTAATTATTCAATCCTCTCTGAATTTTCCCTATTGGTGCCCGCAAGGGTTGGACTCTTTAAGGGCGATATATTAGAGTAAAATAAAAGGAGGAAAAAGAGGAAGAATTTCTCGCTGTCAGAAAATTATCGTCCGTTCCGAATCCTGGTAAGAAACCAAGTGCCGTGTCCCGCCAGATTCTCCTCCTGATAGCCCTGACGCTGTGGGTCGCGGGCTGTTGCGGGCTGCAGCTCCCTCTGAGTAAACAGATTTCTGAAAATATCGCCCCGTTTCTCGCCCAGGCACCGGCGCCGCTCGATTCCCGTCTGCAAAAGAAATTTTATACCGATCTTCTCACCTATTATTACGCCCCCTGGGTAATGAATGCGTTGGATGTCCCCTATGCCAGGGGGACATGGGCGACCCGATATTATGCCTCGAAAATGGTTTATGCGGAGAATCGTCTCCCTCTGAAAAAGGCGCGTTTTGAGGCGTGGGTCGACAATGCCAACGATAGCGCGTTCAACACGCTGAAACGGCATGCCATTGTGACACACCCTTCCGCCCTCAGACTTTTCCCGACAATTCATCCGATGTTTTATGACCCGAGCCTGGCTGGCGAGGGGTTTCCCTTTGATTATAATCAAAACAGCGCCATCAAGGTGTTGACACCGCTTATTGTCTCTCATCTCAGCCGTGACGGTGGCTGGGCCTTTGTTCAGAGCCCCTTTGCCTTGGGATGGATTAAAATGCGTGACATCGCCTTTGTCGATGAAGGTCAGATACAACAACTCATGAAATTGGCGAAAGCAGTGATTCTCAGGGAACATGCCCCTGTTTATAATGAAAAACACGCGTTTCTCTTCTATGCGAAAATGGCCACCCTTTTCCCCAAAACAGGTGAAAGATCGGGGAAGGCGAATGTGCTTGTGCCTGAAACCCGTGGAGGTCGTGCGACATTTCATGATGTACCGCTGCCTTCAGCATGGATTCAGCCGATGCCGCTTGCCATGGACAGGAAAAATATCGGCCGGGTGGCGGCGGAACTTCTCGGAGAGCCTTACGGATGGGGGGGATTGGTCGATGACCGCGACTGTTCAGCCATGACGCGCGATTTTTTCGCCCCGTTTGGTATCTGGCTGCCACGAAATTCCAAGACGCAGGCCGCGGTCGGCAGGGTAATCGACCTTTCCGGAGATGATACCTGCGGAAAAGAGAAGGTCATCCTTGAACAGGGCGTGCCGTTTCGCACCCTGCTTTACCTCCCTGGTCACATAATGCTCTATATTGGTAAAAAAAGGGGAAAAGCGTATGTCATGCACAATATGTGGGGAATACGCACCGAGGGAAATGGACGGATTATCGTTGGGCGCGCTGTCATTACCGATCTCTATCTTGGGGAAAACCTTCCCGGTGTAGCGCGCGGCGCGCTCCTCATCAACAAAATAACGTCAATGAATATCGTGACGCAATAGCGAGATATCAAGAAGGGTATACCCTTAGCCTTTAGCTGATTCAGAATACTTCCCTAAGTACGCCAAAAGCTTATTGCCGCAATCTTTGGATTATTTTTATACACAGAGCCGAGCGATAGGGATGGCCATTAAATTTTCGAGAATTCTCTTTCTTGCCGGTTATCTGTTTTTTTGAGATTTTTCATCGACCTGTGCAAAACTCAGCAATCTGGTTTGCGAGGTCGGCTGGAACGACCTGTTCACTATTTATATGTTCAAGATAGTTTTGGCTTCTTCAAAGCTAACCGAAGGAGCGTTTTGTTCCTCTTTTTTTGCCTCACGTAAAGTTCGCAGGTCATCATAACATGCCAGCTCTTTCTGTAATTTCAAAAAGTCTTCATACTGAAGAACAACAAATTGTTCTTTGCCATCTTTTTTAATTACTTGCGTGTTTATTGGAATCACAATGAGCCTCCTTTACTTATAGACTTCTTTACGATGGCGAATCCGATAAATAACCAATTTAACTTCTTCTATTCAAAAAGAACCCTATAATTGCCAACGCTTAACCGATACTCCGGGGTAAAATTTGTTGAATGTTTTACATCACCTTTTAATCTACCAGACATCATTTCAATTTGTTCAAAAACATGAATTAATTGAGGTTTTGGAATTCTCCTGCAATCTTTTAAAGCTCTTGGTTTGAATATAACTTTGTATTTCATATCCTTACTAATGCTCGGGTTCCATTATTCTAAAAACGAATATTTATCTCCATTATTATTCCCCATAATTTTCAACTACACCCCTATTCCTTATATGCCAAGGTATACGGATTTGGACCAATGATATTAATATAAAGAAGGGAATACTCGCTAAATTGTAAGATTTCAGGGGAACACAAAAGGTCAGTTTCACCCTCCCTCTCTTCCCTCTTACTTATCACGCCGTAGTCTTGGCGAAAGCGGGTGGAAGACAGGGACGGGGCTCGAAAATATCCTTCGATTCCCCGGCGCAAAAATATGATTTTGACGGCGTTGTGTGGCCCCGGTTAGACGGCTTGAAATCTGGAAAATGTTGTGGTAGTTTGCCGCATTCTGAATTTTTGATGGTTTTGAAGAAAGAGAGGAAGAGGGACGCAGACGAAAATAATGGATAAAGTTCAAAGGCGGGAGGCAAGATCGCGATGACGACATCTGGAAGAGAGACGGGGAAATATGAGGCGCGCAGGCTCGATTATATGCCGTACAGGCAAGACCCTGATTATACGCAGCCCCTCCTGGAGCTTTCCGAAAACGATCGGGGGAAAATATATTCCCGGTTGGCGTTTTTATACGGGGATGCCGCCGCGAAAAAATGGCTCCCGGAATTTGAAAGAATCCTGAAGGTTCATTACGCCCATAAAACAGAAGAGATGCTTCAGTTAGAGAAGTCCTTTGAGCCGGCGAGGCGGTTTTCCGAGCGGGATGTGGCGCTGATAACCTATGGGGATCTCCTTAAATCGAAAGCGCGTTCCCCGTTGGCGGGTCTGAGCGCCTTTCTGGATGAGCGTACGGAATTGAAGCGGGTGATGAATATCATTCACATCCTTCCCTTTTTCCCCTATTCATCCGACCGGGGGTTTTCGGTGACGGATTTTCGCTCTGTCGATCCTAACCTCGGGTCCTGGAAAGACATCGAGGCGATGAAAAAGAAATACCGGATTATGTTTGACGGTGTTTTTAATCATATTTCCGCCGAGAGCCAGGCCTTTAAGGATATGTTGAACGGGCATCCACTTTTGAAGAACATCGCCATTATCTTCCGATCGCCCGACGACCTGACACCGGAACAGCGGAAGATGATCGTGCGACCCCGAACCTCGGATATCCTGACAAAGTTCGATTCCATTGACGGGCCGATCTGGGTCTGGACAACCTTTTCACCGGATCAAGTTGACCTGAATTTTAAAAATCCAGCCGTGCTGAAAAGGGTGATTGATACCCTGCTCCTCTATGTCAGAAAGGGCGCGAACCTGGTCCGACTTGACGCGGTGACCTATTTGTGGGCGGAGCCGGGGACACCGTCGGTTCACCTTAAACAGACGCATGAAATTATCAAGCTTATGCGGGATGCGTTGAATATTTGTGCCCCGAACGTCGCACTGGTCACGGAGACCAATGTCCCCCATAAGGACAATGTGGCGTATTTCGGGAACGGTTATGACGAGGCGCAACTGGTTTACAACTTTACCCTGCCGCCCCTGGTGCTTCACACCTTTTACACGGGAGACGCGACGAAGCTGTCTGAATGGGCGGCGGGGCTGGTGCCGCCTTCCGACCAGACCACCTTTTTCAATATTCTCGACACGCATGATGGCGTGGGGTTGATGGGGGTCAAGGGAATCCTTTCAGAAGACGAAATTTCTTTCATGATTAAAAAGGCAAAAGAGAACGGCGCGTATATTTCCTGCCGGGACGTGGGAGACGGACAGCAGGAACCCTACGAGATCAATACAACCTGGTTTGGCGCGTTGAATTCTGAAGCCGACGGCGAGGATCCCGATCTTCAGGCCAGGCGGTTTGTTGCTTCCCGAAGTATTTCCCTGGCGTTGCGCGGAGTCCCCGGTATCTATTTTCATGGCCTGATTGGCACGGGAAATGACTGCGGTGTGGTGGAGAAAAGCGGGAATAAACGGGATATCAACCGGCTGCTGATCGATGAAAAAACCTTAATAGCCGAGGCGGAGAGACCCGATTCAAAATTGATGCGGATTGTTACGAAACTTTTCAGGATTCTGGAACTTCGGACAACAATAAGCGCCTTTCATCCCAACGCGGGCCAGCGGATTCTAACCCTTTCCCCACAGGTTTTCGTCCTGATTAGAACCCCGATTGAAGGGGGTGTCCCTGTCCTTGCCATTACCAGTTGTTCAAATCAGGTGTGTTCCCTGACCATTCCCCGGTCAGAGCTGGGGATAGACGCGGAAAACTGGCGTGACGTGGTCAGGGAGATTAGGTATGCCATGAAGGGTGGAACCCTTTCTTTGACCCTGAAGCCTTATGATATTGCCTGGTTAATTCCGGAGGGGTAAGCTGCCCAGCCCGTCTTGAAAATTACGAGGATGTGACAGGGTTTTCCGGTGGCAGGATTTCAACGAGGGTGGCGCCCCATCCGCCGGCTGTTTCAGGGGCGTCATAATACGTTTTTACAAGGGGAGATTTTTTAAGGATGCTGTGGACGATGCGTTTCAGCGTTCCGGTTCCCTTTCCATGGATAATCCGAACTTCCGAAAAGCCCTTTTTTCGGCACAGGATAAGATAATCTTGCAACAGCGGTTTGACCTCTCCGGGCTGAAAGGTATGAAGATCGAGGCTGTTTGTTACGGGAAATGCCCGGCTGTCAGGGGAGAACTCCTTGAGGAGCTGCGTGATAATTTTTTTGTCGGCCTCTGGAAAGGGAAAGGTTTTTAACGTCTCAATTTTTATCCAGCGAATCGCCTCACAGGCAACCGGACGCGGTGTTCCTCCGCCGACAAGACAGGTAAAGGTGTGCAGGGTGATGGAGAAGGGAACGTAGGCATGCGATACGGTCTGGTAAGGGGTGATGTGCGATATTGTAATCCCCAGTTCCTCCCGGATTTCACGTCGGATACAGGCCTCCGGGGTTTCTCCGGGTTCGATTTTTCCGCCGGGAAACTCCCAGAGCCTCCCATGCGGTCCTCCCGGTTTCCGTTTTGCGATGAGGATCCGGTTTCTTTCATCATTAAAGATGATAGCGGCCGAGACATTCAGGTGTGATTGCGTCATGGCTTAACCCTTTCCTGCTGAATTCTCTACCCCGCGGGGGGTGATGTGTCAAGGGGCGGATTTTCCGATCAGTAAGTTCATCATACGAAGACACAGGGGCTTGAAGAATCATCATTCTTGAATTTTCCCCGGGTTCATCTTATACTTGCCGGGTTGAAGGGGGCTTAGGTCTCCTTCAAAAAAGACGAAAAACAGAAAACGGAGCGCAGATGAAAAGCAGATGGTCGGACAAACAACTGAAGCGTTTTATTGACACTTTCGCCGCGGCGTTTGGAGAGGATGTCGCAACGCGTGTTTATACCTCACAGATCCTTGGACAGGACCCGCAGCTTGTCCTCCACGGGGGCGGCAACACCTCGGTCAAGGGGCCTTTTACGACGATTCTTGGAGAGAGGCCTGAGTCTATCTTCGTGAAAGGGTCCGGATGGGATATGGCGACAGCGGGGCCGGAGGGGTTTGTCGCCATGGCCCTTGACGACCTTAAGCGGTTGTTTCGCCTGAACGCGCTTCAGGATACAGAAATGTTCAATCAATTCAGGCTTGCCATGTTAAAACCGGTTCCTTTTAATCCCTCCATAGAAACACTGGCCCATGCCTGGATTAAAGAAAAATTTGTGGACCATACCCACGCCAACGCGATTCTTACCCTGACGAATCAGGAAAACGGAGAGGCGCTTGTACGGGAGGCCCTGGGAGATGATGTCCTGATAAGGCCTTATTATCATCCCGGATTTGGTTTGAGCCGGGACCTCGCGGTTTCCCTCTCGGAGAATCCGAAGGCGCGGGCCGTGGTATTGATGCGGCACGGCCTCTTTACCTTTGACAATGATCCCCGGGTTTCCTATGAAACCCATATTGAGTTGGTGGACAGGGCTGAAACCTTTGCGCGGAAGCGGGAATCGCGGGCCTTTTTCGCCTGCGAGCCCGTGAAGAAACCGGATGCACCGGTCATCGCCAGGGTGACCCCGCTGATAAGGGGGCTTCTGGCGGGAAGAACCGGGGACGCGGATCGTCCGACCGCGCCGGTTATCCTCAAGGTTCTGAAAAGCGAAGAAATTCTGCGGGACATTTCTCACCCGAAGCTGGATGAAATTCTTTCAGGACCCGTGCTGACCGCGGATTTCCTGATACGAACCAAACCCTGGCTGGCTATTGTGCCCGCGGGGAATTTTGAGAATGAGGCGGGCTTGAAAGCACGGATAACAGAAAGCGTGCAGGCCTTTGAACGGAGATACCGTAACTATTATGAAAAGGGGTGCCGCGAGACCCGGCGGAATTTTCCCATGTTTAACCCGCGGCCGAGGGTTTTGATCCTCCCCGGGGCCGGGATTTTCTGCTCGGGGAACACGCTCAGAGATGCGGAAATTGCGGCGGACCTTGCGGAGGTTACCTTGAAAGTCAGGATGCGGATCGCGGCAATGGGCGGCCGGTACCGGGGGATTGACGAGGATAAGCTTTTTGAGATGGAATACTGGGGGCCGCAGCTTGAAAAATTATCTGCCCCGGCACTGCCGCTGACAGGGAAGGTGGCGGTTGTAACGGGGGCGGCGGGGGCCATCGGCGCCACCATTTGCCAGCGGCTGCTGAAAGAGGGATGTCATGTGGCGGGGACCGATTTACCCGGTGACAGGCTGGAAAACCTGGGCAGGGACCTTGGCGCCGAATTCAACGGGCGCTTCCACGCGATTCCCATGGATGTGACGGATGAAACGTCCGTTATCGAAGCCTATGACGAAATTATCAGCGCTTTTGGCGGGGTGGATCTGCTCGTCTCCAACGCGGGTATCGCCTTTGTTAAATCCCTCGCGGAGCTTGAACTGGAGGACTTCAGACGGGTGGAACGCGTTAATGTGGAAGGGGCGCTCCTTTTTCTTAAGTGGGGGATAAAAATATTAAAGGCCCAGGGAACAGGCGGCGATATTATCTTTATTTCAACAAAGAATGTCCCCTCGCCAGGGGCGAATTTTGGCGCCTACAGCGCGACGAAAGCGGCGGCGCACCAGCTTGCCCGCGTCGCGAGTCTGGAACTTGCCGGCGATGACATCCGGGTGAATAATCTTGCTCCGGACGCCGTCTTTGAAGGAAAGGGCCGGCGTTCCGGTCTGTGGGAGGTGTGCGGCCCCGACAGGATGAAGGCGAGAGGCCTGGATGAAAAGGGGCTGGAGGACTATTACCGCGACAGGAATTTATTGAAAATACGTGTTACCGCTGACCATGTGGCGCGTGGCGTTGTCTTTTTTGCGACCCGACAGACGCCGACAACGGGCGCGACCCTGCCTATTGACGGAGGATTGCCCGACGCGACGCCCCGTTGAGAAAAGGTAACAGAGCGGGGGTATAAAAATCCCTTACGCGGGAGGGCAGCTTACGATGCCTTTTAGCGGCAGCGGAACTTGAATTTTTCCGCCAGATGTGGCAGTTTCAACTATATTCGTGAAAACAAGGAGGAACAAATGGAAGTTATTTTAATGGAGAGCATCCCGGAACTTGGGGCAATCGGAGAAGTCGTGAAGGTCAAGAATGGATATGGCCGGAATTTTCTGATACCCCAGAAGAAAGCGATTCGTGCGACAACGCGTAACATAAAACGTCTTCAGCACGAAAAACAGCTGGCGCAGCACCAGATTCAGAAAGTTCAGTTGAATGCCGAAGCCCTGAAAGAGAAAATTGCGTCCCTGACATGTGTCGTAAAAAAGGCCTCTGGAGAAACGGGGAAACTTTTTGGCTCAGTGACCAGCATGGACATTGAGGCCTTCCTGAATGAATCAGGGGTTCCCATATCGAAGAAGCAGGTGGTGCTGGGTGAACCCATCAAATCGGTGGGTACGTTTGAGGTTCCCGTTAAATTAATGGAAGGGGTCAGCGCGATCCTGAAAGTAGACGTACAAGCGGAGGCATAGCTGACGCATGGCTGTGAATGCTCCCCTGACATCGGCCTATTCTGATCGTGTTCCGCCGCATAACCTCGAGGCGGAACAGGCTATTCTCGGGGGAATTCTGCTTGACCCCGAAGCCCTCGGTAAGGCCCTTGAGGTGGTTGAGCCCGGGGATTTTTACCATGAATCCCATCAGGTTATTTTTCAGCAGTTGCTGGATTTGTTTGAGAAAGGGGACCCCCTTGACGCGATCGCTCTCACGGAAAGCCTCCAGGCCCGTCAGATGCTGCAGCGCTGCGGCGGAATACAGTATATTACCAGTTTGACAGATGTGGTGGTAACGTCCGCCAATATCGGATATTACGCGAAGATTGTCAAAGAAAAGGCGACGCTGAGAAAGCTGATTCAGGTAACGAGCGGCATCTTTTCCAGGTGTTTTGAACTGGATACGGATGTCGATTCTTTTCTCGATGATGTGGAAAAGCAGATTTTCGCGATTTCGGAGGACAAAATACACCCCGATTACTACCCCATTCGCGAGGTGGTTAAGGAAAGTTTTGAAAAGATTGAAAAATTAACCCAGGAAAAGGAGTTTGTTACCGGCGTGCCAACTGGTTTTGATGACATTGATCGCCTTACGGCCGGGTTGCAGCCTTCTGATCTGATTATCGTAGCTGGCCGTCCTGGCATGGGGAAAACCGCCCTCGCGTTGAATATTGCGCAATTCTGTGCCTGTCGGCATAATATCGGTGTGGGTATTTTTTCCCTTGAAATGTCAAAAAACCAGCTTGTTACAAGGATGCTCTGCGCGGAAGCCGAAGTGGATTCCCAGGGACTGAGGCGGGGGTATATCGAACTTCCCGACATGCAGCGGCTCATCCGCGCGGCTGGGGAACTTGCCGAGGCACCCATACTGATAGATGAAACAGCAACCACGGTTCTGGAGATACGCGCCACATCCCGCAGAATGATGGCGGAGCATGGGATAGGGATGATTATTGTAGATTACCTCCAGTTGATGCGGGGACGAGCTAATGCCGAGAGGCGGGAACAGGAAATATCGGAAATTTCCCGTTCCCTCAAGATTCTCGCGAAGGAGCTGAATGTTCCCATTATTGCGATTTCCCAGCTTAACCGACGCGTGGAAGACCGTCGGGACCGCCGCCCGGAGATGGCCGATTTAAGGGAATCGGGTGCGATAGAACAGGATGCCGACGTCATTATGTTTATCTATCGCGATGAAGTGTACAATCGTGATGAAACAAACGAGAACCGCGGCATAGCCGAAGTTATTATCGGTAAACAGCGAAACGGGCCCACCGGTGTGGTGAAATTAGCGTTTCAGAGCCGTTTCACGGCCTTTCGCAACCTGGCCCTGAACCGCGAGGCGGTGGTTCAGTGAACCCTTTAACCTTTTTCAGGAGGATAACATGAAGCGTTTTCTTTATATTGCGATGGTTCTGGTGTTTCTGGGATTTGTGGTTTCCTGTGCCCCAACGGCGGAAGTTACAAGTGGCGGCGGTGGCCCGACCATGGGTCAGGCGCAGGCAGAATCTTATAACGGACCCAAGGCGCGGGTTGCCGTTACCAAGTTTGATGTCAAGGCCGCGAAGGCCGGTTATGAAATTGGGGATGGCTTGGCCGAGATGCTGACAACGGAGCTTTTTAACACCAATCGCTTTATTGTCCTGGAACGGCGGGAACTCCATGATGTTATCAAGGAACAGGACTTGGGGGCATCCGGCCGTGTTCGGCCTAATGCCGCGGCACCGATAGGCCAGATTGAAGGGGCGGAACTGCTCGTTGTCGGGGCGGTGACAGCCTTTGAACCGAATTACCGCGGGGGTGGTGGTGGCCTTGTCATCCCCGGACTTCCTATTGGCCTCGGTGTTGGCGGCAAACAGGCCTACATGGCCATTGACCTGCGTGTTATCGATACCCGGACCTCAAGGATTCTGGCCGCAACGACGGTGGAAGGTAAGTCAACTGATTTTGGCGGGATATTCGGCGCAGCCATTGGGGGCGGGACGACAAGAATGCCGTTTGGCCTTGGGGGTTGGCAGAAGACACCGATGGAAAAGGCCATCCGGGTTTGTATTCACCGGGCGGTTCAGTTTGTGGTCAGCCGAACACCCGGACGCTACTATCACTATAATGCCCAGGGCATGCCTGTCAGTGGCGGTGGCGGTCAGATGCAGCCACAACAGCAACCTCAACAACCCCAGCAGGCGCAGCCGGCACAATCCCAGGGAAGCGACATGGTGGTGGTCAAGGCCTTTAAGGCGAATATCCGCAAATCACCTTCGACCAAAAGCGCTATTGTAACCACGGCGAGCAGGGGGGCAAAACTTGTTGTCCTCGAGCAAAAGGGGAACTGGTATCATATCCAGACGGAATCGGGCGCCATGGGCTGGGTATACAAGGTTCTCACGCGTCCGGGAAGATAAGGGAGGGAAGATATGAAGCGTCTGTTTTTGACAGCTGTTATCCTTTTCTTGGTGGCGGGGGGGGGTTGGAGTTCCCCCGCGCGGGCGAAGGTTATCTCTAAAAGGGTTGCCAGGATCTATCAGATAAGGGTTTACCAGCAGGGTGCCAAGGCAGGAGGCCCCCAGAAGACCTACTGGAACCTGAATGTAAATTATATCGGCCCGGGGGATTTGAACAATCTTTTAAGTCTTGAAATCTTTGTCAATAACCGAATGGAGGTCGAAGCGGTCAAGATTGTCCGGAAAACCTATGACAGGAAGATCGTTACATCCCTGCTGCGCAATGTGTCCGAGCTTTCCATCGAGTATGTCCCGCCTGGGTCTCCCGTAAGGGGAAAGGATTTACAGGTAACGGTTTTAACCATGGATGAGTTGAAACTTCCCTGATGATGGGATGATATCTTTGAGAAAAACCTGGTTCTCTTTCGGAAAGGAGTGGTATGATACCCCGCCCCATTTTATCAGGGGCGGGGTGGTCTTTAATCTGTTTTTTAATGCGGTTAATTGGCAGAGCTTCACAGGGTAAACGGGAGTGAATCTGCCTAATTTTCTTACGCTGACACGGATTCTTCTGGTCCCTGTTTTTGTAATGGCGGTTGTTTACGGGCATTTTTCCTGGGCTATTGTGATATTTTTCTGCGCGGGGATAACGGATGGTCTTGATGGCCTGATCGCGCGGATTCGTCATCAGAAAACGAATCTTGGGGCGATTCTTGACCCTATCGCGGATAAGTTGCTTTTGACATCCGCCTTTATTGTTTTGGGGGTACAGCATTTAACCCCTTTCTGGCTGACGCTTGTCGTTGTCAGCAGGGATGTTATTATTTCCCTTGGGATGCTTGTTGTTGTCCTGCTGGGGCTGAGTTATGAGATCAAGCCGAGAATGGTGAGCAAGGCGACCACGGCAATCCAGATTATAACGGTCCTCGCCGTGCTGGCCGCCCAGCTACAGTTTGGTGTGCGGCGCTATTTGATGGTATTTTATGGGGTAACCGTGGTGCTGACCATTGTGTCCGGCCTGTATTACATGTATCTTGGTATGAAAATTTTAAATCCGTAATAGAGGAGTCAGTCATGTCAGGAATATTTGATATATTCGCGCGGGAAATTCTGGATTCGCGGGGAAATCCCACCGTTGAAGTGGAAATTATCCTGGAAAGCGGGATTGTGGGGAGGGCCGCAGTCCCTTCCGGGGCTTCAACGGGGGAACATGAGGCTATTGAACTCCGGGACGGCGACCTGAACAGGTATCTCGGAAAAGGTGTCCTGAAAGCGGTTGAAAACGTGGAGGAAAAGATAGCGCCCCACCTTATCGGGATGGATGTCCTGGATCAGATGGAGATTGACCAGGCAATGCTTGACCTGGATGGAACGCCTAACAAATCAAAACTGGGGGCAAACGCCATCCTCGGGGTTTCCATCGCGTGTGCCAGGGCGGCGGCTTCCTACATGGAAGTTCCCCTGTTTCGGTATCTTGGCGGGGCGTATGCCCATCTTTTGCCTGTTCCCATGATGAATATTCTCAATGGCGGGAAACACGCGGATAATAATGTTGATATTCAGGAATTTATGATTGTCCCCGTGGGCGCGGAAACCATCCGGGATGCCGTAAGAATGGGTTCAGAGGTGTTCCACCACTTGAAAGATGTTTTAAAATCTAATGGATACGCGACATCCGTGGGAGACGAAGGCGGGTTTGCCCCGAACCTCTCGTCGAACCGGGAGGCCCTGGAACTAATTGTCAGGGGGATTGAGGAGGCCGGATATCGGCCCGGGGAGGATGTGTCGCTGGCGCTGGATCCCGCAGCAAGTGAATTTTATGAAGACGGTGTTTATCTACTTAAAGCGGAAGACAGCCCCCAAAAAACAGCGGCTGAAATGGTTGATTTCTACGAATCCCTTATCAATGATTTTCCGATTATTTCCATTGAGGACGGTCATGCCGAAGATGACTGGGAGGGATGGAAAATTATGACGGAGCGGCTTGGTGGTCGGATACAGCTGGTGGGCGATGATATCTTTGTCACCAATCCGGAAAGGCTCCAGCGGGGTATTCAGGAAGGGGTTTCCAACGCGATTCTGATTAAACTGAACCAGATTGGAACGGTGACGGAAACGCTCAGAACGATTGAGATGGCAAAAAAAGCCGGGTTTGGTATCGTGATTTCCCACCGCTCCGGAGAAACGGAAGACACAACGATAGCGGACCTGGCCGTTGCGGCGAATACCGGTCAGATAAAAACAGGATCGGCCTCCAGAACGGATAGAATCTGTAAGTATAATCAGCTTATCCGGATTGAAGAGGAATTGGGCGACCAGGCGGTATTTCCGGGAATCAGGGTGTTTTGAACCGGAGAGTCTGAGAGCAGGGAAGACTGGATCGCATTTTGTCGCCAAGGGGGAGGGAGTGTTTTGAGCTCCCTCCACGTGCTTTTTAAAGAATATTTTACAAACAGCCGCAAATAATGTTTGACATTCGCGTGGATGTTTGTAAAAATCTTGGCAAAGAATTGCAGGGGTTATGAGGTCGAATGTCAGAAAAAGTAATAAAAGACGCTGTAAAACCTGAAAAATACCGGTCCCCGAAGATATTTCCGCTCAGCGGATTTCTCCTGGGAGGCCTGTTTGTTGTTGCCGCTTATGCTATCGAAATAGCGTCTCTTGCCTATATTCCCATGGAAAAGACGACTTGGCATCTTTATCTCTTCCTGCATGCTATCAATCCTGTTTTGTATCTTACAGACTTGGCGCCTTTTGTCCTTGCTGCTGTTGGCGGGCTGGTGGGGAGAAAACACGCGAAAAACATCCGATATCTTAAAGAGCTTCAAGACCTGTTAAAAGAGCGCTCCGCGCGTTTAAAAACGGTTTCACAGCGATACGGAAACCTGTTTACACGGGTGGAGGACTGTTTGTTCGAGACGGATATTTCGGGAAGGGTCCGCGACATGAATCCCGCCGGGATAAGGACCCTTCAAATTCAGGAGTTTCTCGGTGTGGAAGATGGGGATAAAGAGGCCATTTTAAAAGAGATGTCCCGGCGAAAGATTACCGCGGCGGATATATATGAAGACCCGGCTGACCGGAAGCGCCTCGTTTCCATCCTGTCAAAGGAAGGCAGGGTTACCAACTTTCAACTGCGGGTAAAACGCCTGGA
>JANTFN010000025.1 GCA_024763435.1 Thermodesulfobacteriota bacterium
TGCGCCGAATAAGACGCGGAAACGTAAGGGATCTTGTCCCGGGTAATCGTCGGAGACAGGGCCTCGGTGTCGCCGGTTCCCCATCCTTCGATTGCCACGCTTCTCAACCGTTTTAAGAGATTGTATTTGGTCAGGGCCTCGGGAATACGATAGCCGTAATCAAAATAGGTATATTTTATTTTTTTGCCGTTCACCCCACCCATATCATTAAAATAATTGAAGGCCTCGGCCATGCCCAGGGCATAATCCTTTCCCACATCCGATGTCGCACCGGTCATATCCAGAATACCACCCACGCGGATGGACTTGGCCGCCGCGATACCCGAATAACTCACTACCAGTCCCAGAATCAGGACAGAAACGCCTATGATTCTGAATATTTTGCTTGTTTTCATCCGTTAACCCCCTTTTTTCATACAATTAAATTAAAGTAGTTAAACATCCCTTTATGGAATCCCCGGCCCCTTTCCTTACGTTACAGCCATCACCTCCTTTCTAATAAGAAAATGGCCAAAGGTTAAAGTAATTCTTGATCTGCCACCACCGGTAGGACAACCCATTGGGTTCAAAGATCAAGAAGGCGCAAATCGCCAGTCCAAAGGTTGATTCCTTTACAAACAGGAATTTTTCAAGCAGCTGCGGGTAGATATCAGCCAGCGGCAGAATCCCAATCTGGAGCGCCTCCATCACCAGCACCATAAACATGGATCCAAAAATCGTCCCCTGAATGGACCCTGTCCCGCCAATCAGAATCACGCCAACCAGCCACAGGGACCACGACCAGGGGAAATGTTCCGGGCTGATGGCCGCCAGATTACTGATCCAGAAGGCACCGGCAATCCCGGCGATAAATCCCGCGACAAAGAAAGACAAGAGTTTATAAAATATAATGTTAATCCCCAGGGTTTCCGCGGCAATATCGTTGTCGCGGATCGCCATCCAGGCACGCCCTGGCTTGGAGCGCAGGAGATTCGCCACCATTCCGATGCACAGCAGCACCAGGATAATCATCAAATAATAGACCTTTGTGGGGCTGTCAATAATCCACGGCCCTATCTTGATCGTCCCCGGGGGGAGGGAAAACGCCTGACCCCGGCCACCGATCCGGGCCACATACTGGGTAATAATAAAATCAACCGTCACGAACTGGGCCGCCATGGTTGTCAAAATCAGGTAAAATCCCTTAACCTTGGCGGAGGGAAGCCCGAAAAGGACACTCCACAAACCAGCCAGGACCGCGCCGCACAAAATACTCAGGGGATAGGCAAGTCCCAGGTGGATAAAAATCTTCGGCCAGGGGAATTCCAGGACCATCAGGGCGCTTGTGTAGGCCCCGACCGCCATAAAGGCCGCGTGGCCCAATGTAATCTGTCCTGTAAACCCGATCAGCAGGTCCACGCCAAGGGCGCCGAGAATCGTGTAGCCAATCATATTCACAATACCGACATAATAGGAGTCCAGGTGTGGGATTATCAAAAACAGGCCAATCGCGAGGAAAATCATCTTGCCTTTTACAAACCGTGTCTGCCACCACGCATGGTCATGCGCGTAATCCTGATGATACGTACCGCAGGGGAGAAATCCTTTCGCCATACCTCAGCTCCTCGTCACTCTCGTCGTTAAACAGTTAAAAACCATGCTACATCCCACACTAAACCCTTTCAATTCGTTCCCAGCCCCATAATCCGTAGGGCTTAAACAGGAGAAAAATAACCATGAACACAAATGGAAATATCTGCTTCACGCCCCCCGGGAAAAACTGGTCGAGATAGGCCCCCGCGAAATTCTGCAGAACCCCGATGGCCAGTCCCCCCACAATCGCCCCGGGAATGGAATTCAGGCCCCCGAGAACAACGGCCGGAAGCACCAGCAGGCCAAGATAACTGACCGAGATATTCAGTCCGTTGATATTGCCAAGAAGGCTCCCCCCGACACCCGCCGCCATAAAGGCAATAGCCCAGGCAGCGGCATAGACGAATCGGGCGCTCACACCGAGGGAAAGGGCCGCCATTTCATCATCGGCTGTCGCCTGCATGGCCAGTCCCCAGCGGGTGTACTGAAAAAACCCGACCAGAATCAGGAGGAGGATAATAGCCGTGACAAAACTCCATAAATAGACACTCCCTATCACGAGAAAACCTATTTTAATGGGTTTCAATGGAAAAACGGCAGGGGTAAAAACCCGCGTGTCCGTACCCCAGATAAACTCCACAACCCCGCGCAGGAAAAAGGAAAGTCCTACAGTAACCATGATAACGGTCAAAATCGGTTCGCCAATCAGACGATCCAGAAAGATACGTTCCGTCAGGATGCCAAGGACAAGGCCGATGATCAGCGACAAAACAATTGAAAGGACAAAGGGAACGCCCATCTGGTAAAAGGTCAGCGCCACATAGGCTCCAATGATGGTCAGCTCTCCCATGGCCAGGTTCAAAACCCCTGAACACTTATAGATAATCACCCAACCCAGCGCCACAAGGGCATAAATCCCCCCTACCATCAATCCAGTCGTAAGTGTCATGAAAAAGAGGTTTCCCTGACTCATTTCTTACCCTCCTCCGGAACTTTTTGAATCCTGAGATCCGTTTTTATCTTTGCCGTCCTCCCATCTTCATACGTAATGGTCGTATCCATGTGAATCACCTCAGCTTCAGAATAAAGGGCCGCCACAATATCCTGATAGCGGTCTTCCACAAAAGCGCGCCGCAATTTATGCGTCCGGGTCAATTCCCCATCATCCGGGTCAAATTCCTTGTAAAGGTTCACAAATTTCCTGACCCGGGCGACATCCGGAAGATCCCGATTGGCCTGTCTGAACTGCGCTTCCACAAGGTTGTACACTTCCGGTATCTGAGACAGCTCCTGATAACTGGTATAATTCATTTTCTTGTCATCGGCCCATTTACCCACAACGGAATAATCGATACACACCACGGCCGTTATATAGGGCTTCTCGTGACCGATAACCCAGGCATCCTTGATATAGGGACTGAATTTCAAACGGCTCTCAAGGTATTGGGGAGAAAACGGGCGTTTATCGCTCAGGGTCATGACATCCTTGGAACGGTCAAAGACCACAAGGTGGCCATCCTCATCTATAAATCCCTTGTCTCCGGAATAAAGCCAGCCATCCACCAGGGTCTTTTCAGTTGCTTCCGGGTTTTTATAATATCCTAAGAAGACCGACGGCCCCTTGGAGATAATCTCACCCTCTTCCGTGATTTTGACCTCTGTTTGCGGAAGAGGTTTCCCCACAGTATCAAATTTAATATCCCCATCCCGGTGAACAACGGAAATACCCGCGATCTCTGTCTGCCCGTAGATCTGCTTCAGATTTACCCCCAGCGCGTGGAAAAAACGGAAATGGTCGGGTCCCATGGCCGCGCCACCCGTATAGGCGTGCCGGATACGTGAAAGGCCAAGGTGGTCCCGGAGTTTTTTCTGTACGATCAGATACATGATTTTCTGGAGAAGCGCCATATAAAAAGGTACCGGTTTTTTCTTAAATTTTAAGTCCGCGACATGATACCCGATCTTCGTGGACAGGTTAAACAACATTCTTTTTGAAAAAGAGGCATCGAGGTGTTTGACCTGGACCGTCCGTGTCATCTGTTCATACATCCTCGGCGGCGCGAACATCACATGCGGCCCGATTTCCCGGATGTTTTCCTGTGCCGTCTCGGGCTCTTCGGGAAAATTAATGGTAAACCCGATTTGAAGCCCGCAGGAAATAGACATCATCTGTTCTCCGATCCAGGCAAAAGGGAGATAAGAAACAAAATCATCTGTATCATAGCAGGGATCCACCGACATCAGGTGCTTCCCCATGGTAAGCATATTCCAGTGAGACAGGAGCGCGCCTTTGGGCTTGGAGGTCGTCCCGGAGGTATAAAAGAGAAGGGCAACATCATCTCCATGGCCCTGAAAAACAAGTTTTTCAAATAAATCGGGCTGCTCCCGGTCCAGCTCCGCGCCAAGTTTTTCCACCTCTTTCAGGCTTATCAGGAAATCCTGGTGGTAATGCCGCAACCCCTTCGGGTCATCCCACAGAACCTTTTCCACCTTCGGACACTGTCCCATAATCGAAAGGGCCTTATCAACCTCTTCCTGCCCCTCTCCCACGAAAAACCGTGTGTCGGAGTGATCAATAATATACTGGACCTCTTCCATCATGCTTTCCTGGAAAAGCCAGACGGCAACGCCGCCAGCACAGAGGGCCGCCATCTCCACCCAGAGGCCTTCCGGTCGATTGTCCCCTATCATGGCTACTTTGTCGCCCGGTTTCAACCCGAGCTTTACCAGCCCGAGGGACAACCGTTTCACATGGTCGAAATAATCCTGCCACGTAATAGGACGCCAGATACCAAACTCCTTTTCGCGCATGGCAACTTTAGCGGCCCCATAGTGTTTCGCCTTTTGATAAAAGAGTTTTGGAATTGTCAGGTCTTTGGTAATCTCCACGTCAGTCCCCCCTGTTATCGCCTGGAGGCGTACATATCTTCCGCCCCGAGATACGCCTTAACAACTTCCGGATTGGTCTGAACCTCTTCCGGCGTTCCGCTCGCAATCATTTCTCCAAAATTCAATACCGTCACATCATCCGATAAATCCATGACAACCCCCATATCATGCTCCACGAAGACACAGGTCACGCCCCAGCGTTTTTCTTCGTTCACATCAATGATAAAGCGCGCCATATCCTCCACCTCTTCGAGGTTCAAGCCGGCCAGAGGCTCATCAAGAATCAGGAGCTCTGGATCCAGGGCAAGGGCCCGGCCGAGTTCTACCCGTTTCTGAAGCCCGTAAGGCAACATCCCCACGGTTTTGTCGCGGATATGTTCAATCTCAAGCAGGTCGATAATCTCTTCTTCAATAAACCGGCGGTGTTCTATCTCCTCCCGGGCGGTCTTTCCAAGGTAGACCGCGGCACTTAAAATACCTGATTTCAGGTGAATATGCCGACCCAGGCGGATATTGTCCAGAACCGTCATTCCGGAAAAAAGCTCTATTTTCTGAAAGGTCCTGGAAATTCCAAGCTTGGCCCGATGATGGGGCTTCAAGTGATTTATTTTTTCGCCTTTGTAAATAATACTTCCCTGCTGGGGGTGGTACAACCCGTTAATACAGTTCATCATAACGGTCTTTCCCGCCCCGTTCGGCCCGATAATGGAATGAATAGATCCCTTTTTCACGGAACAGCTTACGCCCGCCAATGCGGAGACCTTACCAAAATTCATATAGATATTATCGACCTTGAGAAGCTCTTCCCCTTCTTTTATCTCGTCCACAAACGCCATTCAGATCTCCCCTGTCAACGTTTTCGCGACATACCCTCTTCTACTCCTCAAACCACGTGCGAAGGTCATAACATAGTTCTAAAAGGTTTGTCAAGCGGCAAATATTCATCTTTGCCACCTTCCGTTATCTGGCAAATACACACGTAATATTTTAATATGTAAAAACATTAACATATTTTAACCAGTTAACGTAAGGTGTGAATCAAGGATCACTATTATTGTAAAACCAAAAATATTTTTATGAGGCTAAACAAATTTATTTTTCCAACAAACAGGGTTAAAAATTTTCCCCTTTTTCCTGCTACATCAAGAAAAAGGGGGCTTTTCTCTAAAAAAAGCCCCCTGCACAACACAATTATTCACCCACGAAGGGTTCAGACGCGTCTTATTTTACCTTGACAACTTTGACCGTCTTTATTTTACCACCAGCATATTTCCAAATTTCAATTGGTGTCTTTACATCGCCATTCTTGTCAAAATTAACCGATCCGCCTGCCCCTTCATAGTTGATTTTTTTGCCTTTCTTAAGCAGGGCAAAGGCCTTTTTGAACTGACCCGGAAGGATTACCGCGCCCGGAGGATTGGCAACGGCGCGCAGGTTGTCGCGGATATTTTTGGATGTCATGGGTTTCCCCTGCACCTTTGCCGCATAGGCGGCCAGCGCGATGACCGCCATCGCATCGTAGGCATTCGTAATATAGGGCAGCGGCGGAAGCTTGCCGAATTCTGCCTTATAGGCCTTGTTGAAAATATTCCCCGCCTTTCCCTTGACTGACGCCGCAACGGTTCCGAGGTCTCCCTCGAGATTCTTGGCCCCCACGGTTTTAATAATAACCTCTGACTTTGTGCCGTCGCAGAAGAAGAAATTTTTGAATTTATAGAATTCAATCGCCTCTTTCAGGTAGATTTTCGCATGCTGAGGATAGCTGTAGGCACACAGGATATCCGGTTTCCCCTTCAGGGCTTTCTTCAGTTCCGCGGTATAGGTCTCAGAGGCCTTTTCTTCGTGCGGGACCATGGCCAGAACCTTCCCGCCATTCTTTTCAAAGGACTTCTTGAACTGCTCTGCCAAGCCCTGACCATAGGGATTATTCACATAAAGAATCGAGGCCGTTTTATAATGTTTCGCGGCAAGCTGACCCGCGGCAACCCCCTGCAGGGCATCTGAAGGGCATGTCCTGAACAGCAAGTCTTTCCCGTTATCGGCCGGGAGAAAACTGACCAGGGGTGACGACGAAGCCGGAGAAATCATCAAAATCCCCTTGGGAATCGTTACCGATTCCGCACACGCGATGGTTACACCACTCGACAACGCGCCAACAATAGCGGCAACCCCGTCAATATCCACAAGTTTCTTCGCCGCATTGGTACCGGGAACCGGGTTTGTTTCCGTATCTCCCGTTACAATCGTTACCTTCAGACCCGCAGCCGTTGCCTCTTTGGCAGCCATGACAGCCCCATTCTTGATATTCGGCCCAAACTCCTTCAGGGGACCGGTAAAAGCCATGAGCGCACCTACCTTAATTCCCTGGGCCATCGCACCCGTCACACACCCGAGAACAAGAAATAAAACGGCACAACCAATAACAAACTTCTTCATAATACCCTCCCTGGTTAAAAATTTAGGTTAAAAGATTAAACACCCATCCAACACCTTATTATATTTTCACTCTTTACCACTAAAATTAAGCGCCGTCAAGAAAATGCCTCACCCCCATCTCACCCCCCTTTTATCGCTTTTTAAAACTGCCTCATCTTTTCAAAAGCCAGTTGATCCAGGGTTTCGAGATAAGCCTCTAACCGTGTTCGGATCTGGGATTCGCTGTAAAAACGCGGGTCTCCCATATCACTTTCAAACACGAGGGCGGGAATCCCCGTCTTTTCGGTGATAATATCACGAAGTTCATGGATGGCAAAGGAAACCGCCTTGCAGCTTCGGTTCAAAAACATAAAATTTCCATTCAGGGAATACCGGTTAAACAGGTCCAGCGCCATCTGCGCGCGTTCTTCCATTTCTACATTTGAAAAAACCGAGGCATAATTTTCCGCCAGCGTCCTTACCGGATTGGAGGGGTCAAAATCATAGCTCCAGGCATGGACATAAAGAGAGGAAAGAATCACGGCACCGTAGGATGCCAGGAAATTGAAATGGTCCTTGAACTTGAACCAGATGGGCAGATTTTCCCAGTATAGCCGGTATTTCTCGTTTTCAATAACACCGATCCCCTTTTTAACCTTATTTTCCATTACTTCGTCCACGAGCAGTCTGTAAAACTGTACCGCTTCAGGGGTCCCCCGCAGATACACCGTGATAGCCATATTGATGAGGGCGTCAAAAATACTGATAGGCGAAGGCTTGTAGGAAGCCATGTCGAGATAGGTCTTGTAGAGAATGCTTGCCTGACGGGAATACTCCAGAACCTCCTTCAACCGGTCAAAATCAAACTTTTTCCCCGTAAGCGTCTCAAGTGATTCTATCATCTCATAAATCTGTTCCTCAACGTAGGTAATAATCTCTTCCCGGGCTTTTTTGTCCCGGATGAACTGGGGGGTGTCAAAAACAAACAGAGGGACATTATAGCGGCGGGCAAGGACCTCGAACCATTTTGTCAGGGTGAAACACTGCGCATTACACGCCAGGAGAAAATCAGGGTCGGGAATCCCCCCGATAGGACTTTTGTGGAGCTCCCTGAACCCGAGGTCACTGCGCGCATAGGCGCACAGATGCGACGTATAGCCTTTCCTTTCAATCGATTCCGAGAGCTCGGCGGTCATTCTGTGAGTAATCATCATCACCGAATGGTTTTCCGGATAGATAGGAATCACATCATGGGCGTAAAAAAGCTCCGCGGGTGATACCGCTGTGGTGTAGGCAATGAATTTACCATTCTCACGGGCGTGCTTCGCCCCTTCATAGTAGGCCTTTGTCAGTTGCCTCGAATAGTCTTTTGCTGTCATCCCTGGTTTTACATCAGCCATTTTCCCGCTCCCCGTAGAGTGATTCAACAAATGCCTCAAGCCGTGTCTTCGTCTGGGCCCGGGTTACGG
The DNA here is from genome assembly GCA_024763435.1 of Thermodesulfobacteriota bacterium. GTDB lineage: Bacteria > Desulfobacterota > S145-22 > S145-22 > S145-22 > JANTFN01. The sequence continues at coordinate 8,346 of JANTFN010000025.1, forward strand.
ACTGGTATTCCGTGTCAAGAACAATCATGGGCATCTCCTTCTCCCGCATCACTTGTTTTAAATCCGGCAAATCATAGTCCTGGGATTCGCAGAATTTAATATGAAAATAGATCACACCTGCTGGCCGTGTCTGCTCAACAAGCGTTACAAGATGGTCGTAAAGGCGGGTTCCCCTGTCCCGAATGGGCGAATAGGGACTTTTGGCAAAGTGGCGGGCGGTCAGTGCCTCAACAGGGTCTCCGTTTTCCGAAACATCATTCTCAATCATCCGGCTGCCCACAATCAGCTCATCCCCAACCACATTCACGCCGAGGTCGTCCAGAATATTCAAAAGCTGCATCGGCTCCACCGCAATCCCTGACAGGACAACCGGCAGCAATCGTTTTTCTTCTTTTTCCTCGGTCATCTCTTTTTTAAAGGCCTTTAGCAGGGGAATCAGATCCGCGGGATCCATAAAAAGCGACGCGCGTATCAAATCAAACATCTCACGGTTTGAAATCGTCCCTGGAAAGGCCCGTTTATGGCCATAGAGTTCCCGGAGCAGCGCGCGCACCTCGTTGTAAAACCTGAAACTCTCCCGCAGGGCCGCATCGGTAACAGGGGCACCGGCAAATCCTGACAACTGCTCCCGCAACCGCAGCGTCTCCCGGTAAAACCAGGTCTTGGCGCTTTTCCGGTCCACCTGCCGGGGAATCAGAAAACTCGCAAAGAAATCGGCCGGGATAGTCATCCGCCATATATCAGAGAGATGCTGCGTGGTGTCGCAAACCTGAGGAAACACAAAGCCATCAAAAGTATCTTTTCGATAATTCAAGACAAGTTCCAGATTGCTCCGCGCAAGAGAACAGGCATTATCCGGAAGATGCGCGCCCGCCTTTACAATCGGCTCGTTGGTCCCAAGAATTGTCACGGGTAAAAACCCCGCCGCGTGGACCATTTCCGCCGGAACATCCGCAAGGGGAGATCCTATAGCCTTCTTGCCGGCCACCTTTTTTGCCTTGATATAAGCAAAAGGATCGGTGGCAATATCTTGAATATCCTTCAATATTTTTTCTTTTCCCATACTGTCTCCATTTTTCTACCGTGTTTTCAGGGTCACCCGCGAAGCCTTAATACGCAGGGCCAACCGGCTATTCACATAGATTCCAATCTCAAAGGGATACAGACGTTTATGCCCGACAGGCCTGTAATCTCCGTATTTTATTGCTACCGCCTCGGTTACCTCTCCCGCTTTCAGAATACACGTCAGCTTCAGAGGGATAAACAGGTCCCGGTCCAGCCAGAGCCCTTTATCCTCTTCCCGACCAGCGCCTCCCAACCGCCAGGAAACACGCGCATCGAGAAGCGCCAGATGGCTTGCGGAAAAGGGAATCCCCAGTTTTTCCAGTTCTATCTTTAACAGATAGGCTTCGTGGATAAGAAAAACATCCCTGAAAAACGCAAAGCGCCGCTGGGACTTCAAAACAGACCGCGTCACTTCCTGGATATCTCCGCCCTCCAGATCGGCGGGGACCTCTTTCCCATCCACCCATATCCGAACAGGCGCGAGGGGTGTCATGCGGACCTTCTCGTCCACCGAGGCAAAAGGCAGTGTCTGGTCTTCCCCGTATACCTCGACACGCTGAACCACGGAAATTTCCGCGACGTTCCGATAAGTTCCGGCCATTCTTTTTAACAGATATCCCGGCGACAGGAGGTATCCCCATGCCGGAAAAACAGAAAATAATACCGCGAGGCACCCCGCTATCAATAGAAAAAACCGTTTCAATGCGTCGGTCCTTTTAATTCTTCCGCCATCTTGAGGAGAAATTCCCTGATCCGGGGACCAAGTTTCGGGTGTCTGAGGCCAAACCTCACGTTGGCAGCAAAAAAACCAAATTTATCCCCCGCATCATACCGATCCCCTTCAAATTTATAACCATACACGGGAACCGTTTCGCCTAACCGGGAAATGGCGTCCGTCAATTGAATCTCTCCACCTTTCCCGGGCGGGAGAGACTCCAGAACATCAAAAATCCGGGGCGGGAGAAGATATCTCCCGATGACGGCCAGGTTGGAAGGCGCCTCCGATACGGGGGGTTTTTCCACAAGTGACGTAACCCGATAAAGGCGGTCGTCAATCTGTTCCCCCGCAATGATACCATACTGGGACACTTCACGCCTCGGCACCTCCTGAATAGCGAGGACAATCCCCTTTTCCAGTTTATTATAAATATCAATCATCTGTCGGAGACAGGGTGTTGCCGCATCCACAATATCATCCGCAAGGAGGACGGCAAAGGGATGCTCCCCCACAACCTGACGGGCGCACAGAATAGCATGTCCCAGTCCAAGGGGTTTTTTCTGGCGAACAGAAACAATCTGCGCCATCCCGGCAATATCCTGAATCAGCTTCAGAAGATCCGTTTTCCCCTTTGTTTGAAGGTGATGCTCAAGTTCAAAGGAAACATCAAAATGGTCCTCAATAGACCCCTTCTCCCGGCCTGTCACCAGGATAACCTGTGTAATTCCCGTGTGGATCGCCTCTTCCGCGATATACTGAATGGTCGGCTTATCCACAATGGGCAACAGTTCCTTGGGAACCGCCTTGGTTGCCGGTAAAAACCGCGTCCCGAATCCCGCGGCGGGAATAACCGCCTTTTTGATACTCATGATTTCACGCTCCTTCCGCCAGAAGCCGCCTGACCGTCCCGAGGAGTTCATCGATCTGTGACGACTTAATAACATAGGCGTCAGACGCCCAGCAGGAAAAATCCTGTTTGTATTCCCCGTAAGCGGAACAGAGGATAACCGGCAGCGTCTTCCAAGTTTCACGAATCTTTCCAAGTACTTCCAGGCCACTCATCCCGGGCATCTTGATGTCCAGCACGACAAGATCGGGTGAAAAGGCCGCTACACTCTTCAGGGCCTCTTCCCCGGAAGCGGCAGTTTTAACCTGATACCCCGCATCCTCCAGCTCCATCCGGTAGAGGTCGCGTATAGATTCCTCGTCATCCACAACAAGTATTTTTTCCATAATACTCCCCTCCTTTTACGGAAGCCGGATTTCCCTGAGATATTCCGCGCACCGCTCGGGTGGCATCGGATTAATGTAAAACCCCGTCCCCCATTCAAACCCGGCAATCCGGGTCACTTTCGGGATGATCTCGATATGCCAGTGAAAATGGGGCAGGCTCCCTTCCGTCAGCGGCGCCGTGTGAAAGACAAGATTATAGGGCGGGTTCTGGAGGGCCATGTTAAGCCGCTTAAGAACTGCCGACAGGATTTCAGCAAGCGTCCGGTATTGTGTCTGCGTTATCGTTCCGTAATCCGACGCGTGTTTTCCCGGGAAAATCCATGTTTCAAAGGGAAACCGGGCAGCAAAGGGTGCAATGGCAATAAAATCACTGTTTTCTTCAACCACCCTGACCTTCCGTCCCGCCTCCTGGCGGATGACATCACAGAAGACACACCGGCCGTGGCGGCTAAAATATCGCTTCCCGCCCGTAATCTCTTCAGAAACCCGCTTGGGAACAATCGGCAGCGCAATAATCTGGGAATGAGAATGCCTCAGGGAGGCCCCGGCTTCTCTCCCCCTGTTCTTGAAAAGGACTACATACCGAAAACGGGAATCCTTCCGTAATTCCTCCATTCGCATTTTAAAAACAAAAAGAATACGCTTGATCGTCTCAAGAGGAAGGTCGGAAAAGGCCTGGCCATGTTCCGGGGTTTCAATGACGATCTCGTGCGCGCCAACACCGTTCATGCTCTCATAAACCCCATCTGAACGATAAGCGGTTTCCCCCGCTTCTTTCAGGGCCGGAAACTTATTTGGGACAACCCTGATATGCCATCCGGGACCATCTGGAGGCGATCCCTCTTCCCGAAAGGCAAAAATCTCCGGAGGCGTCATCTTTTCATTTTCTGGGCACAGGGGGCAGAACCCTTGCCCTTGTTCCGAATCCAAAACAACATAATCGGACGGTCGTCTGCCCCGTTCCGGGGCAATAATCACCCATCTGCCGACAACAGGGTCCTTTCGCAATTCGGACATCACAAAATTTTCCGTAGGGAATTTCTATTTTCCAAGGCGTTTTTCTTCTTCTTCTTGCTTCGTCTTACACTTGATACACAGCGTCGTCACCGGCCTTGCCTCGAGGCGTTTTTCAGAAATACGCGCCCCGCAGTCTTCACAAATTCCATAACTCCCATCCTCTATCCGCGCGAGGGCCTCCTGGACTTTTTTAATCAACTTTCGCTCCCGCCCCCTTATCTTCAATAAAAAATCGCGCTCAAACTCCGCGGAGGCGCCATCGGTAGGGTCAGGAAACCTCACCTTGGCCTCATTGAGGTCCTCTACGGTCTTTCCAGCCTCCTCCAGCAGGGCCTTCAGCCGCTGGTTTAACACCTCTCTGAAATGGTTCAATTTTTCCTCATTCATCTTATATCCCTCTCTATGATTTGCCGAAATTGTAACCAAACCCTCTACCATTGTCAACCAAACACACCACCTTTTTCTAAAAGCCACCAGGTGGAAATGTTTTTTCGATGGACATTTACTTAAAAGTATTGTATAAGGAATTTTCAAATCAATTTACAAGAGGAGAGGGGCAGGTCATGGCACGTGTAACAGTAGAAGATTGTCTGGAAAAAGTGAAAGGGCGTTTTGACCTTGCGGTTATGGGGGCAAGGCGCGCAAAAATGATTCAGGATGGTTCAAAGCCCCTGCTCAGCACGGGGAATAAATCTATCGTCACGGCCCTGCGGGAAATCGCCGCGGGCAAGGTCTTTTTTGAGCCCAGAAAAGATGAAACCAAAGAAATTTCCGAAGAAATCGTAGACGCCACGATCGAAGAAACAAAGGGATCAGAAGAAACAGAAGAAGGTCCAGAGGAATCGGCAGAAACAGCGCCTGAAGCATCACAAAACAATGATTGACGCATTATTTGCACTTGTACCCTTTAGTAGGGGATCGTTCCCTTTCGGGCTAAAAAAGCTGTAAATCAAATAGAAAACCACGCCCCTTATATCATCCAGACAGAAGTCTCCCTGGCGAGCAGAGATAATATATCTTTCCTCGTTTAGATACCATTTGCCTGCGCTGCTCCTTCTGCCTTTTGGCATCAAGCGTGTCAAT
>JANTFN010000026.1 GCA_024763435.1 Thermodesulfobacteriota bacterium
CGGAAAACTGATTCCCATAGAAGTGAAGTTGCCAGCAACACCCCGTCCAGCCATGGCGAATGCCATTAAAGTGTTCAAAAATGACCTTGGGGACAGGGCCATGCCGGGATATGTGGTGCATCCGGGAGATCAGAAGCTCCCTCTCGGCAAAGATGTCATAGCGTTGCCCTTTTCCGCCCTGTAAAATCCAACAGGGGATTAAATGCGCGAAACGCGGCAGGGGTTACAGCGGAATATTTCCATGGTTTGTTTTGTCTTTCGGGATTTTTCTGTTTAAAAGCAGAATCTCAAAGGCGTCAATTAATTTTCCCCGTGTTTCCGCGGGTTCAATGACATCATCAATGAAGGTTGAATGCGCCATAACGTAGGGGCTGGAGGATTCTTTGAACGCGGCAACCCTTTCTTCAAAAAAGGCTTCGGGGTCCCTGGCGTTTTTGATTTCATCTTTATAGAGAACCTTAACCGTCGCCTTTGCGCCCATAACGGCTGACTCACCAACAGGCCAGGCATAAACAATATGGACCCCGAGGTCTTTGTCAATTCCCATGGCGGGTTTGGCACCCCCGTAGGCCTTTCGAATCAGGACGGCAACCTTGGGTACCGTCGATTCCGCAATCGCGAAGGGGAGTTTTGCCCCATGCCGAAGCAGCCCGTTATGCTCCTGCTGAGATCCCGGGAGATACCCCGTCGTATCCACCAGCATCAGCAGCGGAATATTAAAACAATCGGCAAAACGAACAAAACGCGACGCCTTGACAGACGCGTCAATGGTCAGGGAGCCCGCCATGAATAAAGGCTGGTTTGCCAGGATTCCCACCACACGACCCTGCAGCCGGCCAAACCCCGTGATGATATTTTTCGCGAATTCCGGTTTAATCTCGAAAAAATCCCCGTCATCCACAATCTGATCAACAATTTTCAGCATATCATAGGGCTTGCGGCTATCGCTGGGGACCAGGCCATTGAGTTTTCTGTTGATCCTCGGCGGCGTATCGGAAGGGTTCCCGTCCGGCGGAAACTCTTCATGGCTGGCGGGAAGGAAAGATAAAAGCCGTCGTATCGCCGCGAGGCAGGCCTCCTCCGTTTTGAACCGGTCATCACCCAAACCGGACTTTTGGCAGTGAACCTTTGCACCTCCGAGGGCTTCCTTGGAAATATCTTCTCCAACCTCGGTCTTTGTTCCCTTGGGACCGGTCGCGAAGACATAGCTTAACCCATCCACAAGGAAGATGAAATCGGTCATGGCCGGGCCATACGCCCCATTTCCGGGTGAGGGTCCCAGCATGGCGGAGATCTGGGGGATGCGCCCTGAATTCTTTGCAAAACGTTTGAAGGTGGAATAGTGCGCGGGATTGATATACGAATTGAGCTCCAAACGCCCGCCGGAGCCGTCCCACAGACAAATCATCGGGACACCCAGCTCCCGGGCCTTATCCATGACATTATTCATCTTTAACCGATGAACCTCGCCAAAAGAACCCCGCCAGACCGTGTAATCCTGTGAAAAAATACCAATCAGCCGCCCTTCTATTTTTCCAAACCCGGCAATAATACCATCTCCGTAAATTTCATTGCTGGCATCTTCTTTCGTTGCGCCCAGCATGCCAAGCTCAACAAACGTACCGGGGTCCAAGAGCAGGTCAATTCGTTCCCGGGCCGTGAGTTTCCCTTTGGCGTGCTGCCGGTCTATCTCTTCCAGACCTCCACCAAGCGCCGCCTTTTTCTTGTGTTCTTTTAATGTTTCAATAGCTTTTGTGATGCCATCATCCATAAACACATTCTCCTTTAGAACAGATTTAACCTGCTGCCTAACCAGGACTTTCCGCCAAGCGGTTCTTTTTTATAAACACAAGAAACGCTTCAATCCCGACAATAACCACAAAAACCGAGCTACCGAGGATGCGATAGTAATAATTGGGCCAAAACATTCCGATTGACGCGACAAGCATCGCGAATCGGGCAGGATAGCCCAGGGTTCGAAACAGATACCCCATCAATCCGGAGCCTATAGCGACACAACCGCCCACATCAAAGGCAAAAGAGAGCCCGACTGTCAGGAGGCTTCCCTCCCACAACAGCGCTGGATGATAGACAAAGGTATAGGGGACAATATAGGCAATAATGGCCAGCTTCATGGCCGTAAACCCCGTCTGAAACGGGCGCGCGCCGGAAACTCCGGCCCCCGCAAAGGCGGCCAAGGCAACCGGCGGGGTAATGGCGGAAAGACACGCGTAGTAAAAAACAAACATATGCGCGGCAATGGCCTGAACGCCGAGTTTCAGAAGGACCGGCCCTCCGAGAATTACCGTCAGGATATAGGCCGCGGATGTCGTCAACCCCATTCCTAAAATCAGCGTGGCAATCATCACGAAGATCAAAGATAAAATAAGTGAGCCTCCTGCCGCTTCCACAACAAGGCTTGAAAACTTAAGGCCCAGGCCGGTCTGCGTGACCGCTCCAATGACAATACCGGCACACGCGCAGGCCATAATGACCTCCAGGGCGCCGGTAGCCCCTTTCGCCAGGGTAAAAATAATCTTTTTCGCGGACATTCTTGTCTCTGTCCGGAGCGCGCTGCAAACCAGTATCGCGATGATGGACCAGAAGCCCGCTTTCATCGGAGAATATCCCTGAATTAGCAGATAAAGCAAAATTCCGGCAGGAATCAAAAGGTGCCCGCCCTTTTTAAGCGTTGCCAGCCCCGAAGGAACTTCCGCGGGATCCAGGCCTTTCAGGTTTAGACGTAATGCCTCCATGTGTGTCATGTATAAAAGGGAAAAGAAGTAGAGGACCGCAGGCAAAATGGCCGCCATACAGACCCTGATATACGGAACACCAAGCATTTCCGCCATGATAAAGGCCCCCGCGCCCATCACGGGAGGCATGAACTGACCGCCTGTTGAAGCCACCGCCTCCACTGCGCCGGCAAAGGTCGAACGGTATCCGATCTTTTTCATCAGGGGTATTGTGAACGAGCCTGTGCTGACAACATTGGCCACGGCACTCCCGGAAATCGTGCCAAAAAGGGCACTGCTGAAGATAGCTACTTTGGCCGGTCCTCCCCGGTATTTGCCCGCTATCGCATTGGCCAGTTTTATGAAAAATTCTCCTGTTCCTGATTGAACAAGAAAGGCCCCGAAAAGGATAAAAATATAGATAAAATTCGCGGATACCCCCAGGGGAATAGTAAAAATTCCCTCGGTTGTCAAATAATTATAGCCGATAAGCTCATCCCAGTAAACACCCCGGTGTCCCCAGGTTCCCGGAATATAGGCACCCAGCAGGGAATAGAGAATCGCGATAACGGCGATAATGGGCAGCGGCCAGCCCAAAACACGCCGTGTTCCTTCGATGACAAGCAGGATTAGCATCCCTCCCAGAACAAGGTCGGCATGGGTCGGGTCGCCGCCGCGCATAACAACATCACGAAACGTAAATATTAAGTGCCAGCAGGCCACCATCGTACCCGCAATCAGGAGAAAATCAAAAAGATTCGGCCACAGGCCTTTTTTTCGACTGGAGGGTTTGATTAAAAAAACAATCGCCATCCCAAGGGAGAGATGAACATTCCGCTGAATCATCGCCGGGTAAAGTCCAAAATCGGAGGTGTAAAGATGAAACAGCGACATCAATACGCCAATCAAAAAAATGGCAATACCACGGGGAGAGGCCATAAAATCGGAAAGTTTTGTAAAAACTGTTGAACCGGACACTGCGGTTTTATCGATCATGTCAACCATTTTTTGATTTTCCAAACAATCACCTCATATCGCCTTGTTCGGACGGCAATCAGCCTTACCGGTGTGCCGGGAGGCGCGTATTTTGTAAGCAGAAACCGTTTCCCCTTGATTGTTAACGTGTGATTTGCCTGGTCGCGCGATCCCATCATAAAAGGGATAGCCGCCATTACCTCATGCAGCTCCTGAAAGGTTCCCCATCCATTGGCGAGGTATTTAGGATTTGGAAAGATAAACCCCTGGCCGTTCAAATCCGAGCGAAACGTTATTCCTGTAAGGACAAGCCGCCTGCCGCCGCTGATTTTATAATGTTCTATATACATTGCCTTGTCGTAGGAGTGTTTAAAGGACAGCGAAAAGGGGCTGTTCCCCCTGACTTTAACCCAGAAAAGCGGGGCATGTGTTTCATTGTTTTCCATTAACAGAAAAACCTGATGTGAGGAGAGCAGAAAGGCCCATGCGACAAGGAAAAACAGGATCAGCGACTTGCCGCGAAATAACGTGCCCTTCGGAACTCTCCTCACAATCGCCATTATTTTAAGATCCCTTTGTCTTTATAGAATTTTTTCGCGCCCGGATGGAGCGGGATGGAGATACCATTCGTGGCTGTTTTCAAGGTTATCATCTTGAATTTTGCGTGTATCGCATTAAGTTCTTTTTTATGGGAAAAAACAGCGTTCAAAATGTTATACACAAGTTTGTTATCCATACTCGCGTAGGTAATAAAAAATCCCATCCACGCGAATGTTTTGCAATCCTTGCCAATACCTTTATAGGTGCCGGCAGGAATAATATGCCTGAAATAAACGGGCAGAATTCCGTTTATTTTTTTAAGGGCCTCGTCGCTGATATCGAGAATTCGGATTTTGCGCTTGGTAACAAGGTCCATGATGGCCGATGAGGGCGTTCCGATGGAAGTTATGATGACATCTACCGTTTTATCCTTAAAGGCCTGCATCGATTCAGACACACTCAGGAAGTTTTCCTTGACATCATCATAGGACATATTGTGTACCTTCAGAAGCCTGCGCGTCATCAGCTCTATTCCGCTTCCGGGCGCGCCGCAGGCAATAGAATGTCCCTTGATATCCTCGAATTTTTTTATGGGAGAATCGGCAGCAACGATGACCTCTATGTCAATGGGATAGGTTGAACATACCCCGCGAATATCTCCCTTCTTCTTGCCCTTAAACATCCCGGAACCATGATAGGCATAAAAGGCCGCGTCTGGCATAACCAGGGCAAAATCCGCTCTTTTTTTGCTGACCGATCTGATATTTTCAACCGACGCCCCGGAAGGATAAGCCGTCGCTTCCGCATCCGGAATATATTTTGTGATAATCTTGGCAATACCGCCCCCCAGTGGATACCAGGTGCCCCCAATGCCGGCTGTTGCGATTCTCAAACGCATTGTCTTTGAAAATGCCGGTGAAGAAAAAGACAGGGCAACACATAAAACCAATCCTACTACACCTAAAATCTTCAGATATTTTTTCAATGGTTATTCTCCTTCTTTTATCGTTCTGGTTTCAGATGGCCGGGACAGCGCCCGGTGGAAAAAGTCACCTCCTTTTCATTTATTTTTCCTGCTATTAAACATGACGCAGGTCAACAACCCGTTTGGATTTAAACCCCTTGTCGGGATTAAAAATTTCATCCTTCCCCACAAAAACAACCTCCGGCCGCATCTCAACCGTCTGAAGGCACAGCGCCGTAACCCGCTCGACAAGTCGGTCGTCGGGCATCTTCGCGGCAATATGAATCTGTAAGTGGTCCGGAGAAAGCGCGTCTTCCGGGTTCTGCTTTGTAAAAACCACCTGAAATTCCTCCACATCCCCCAGCCCCGACAGCGCGGAAACAAGTGGCTTCGGATTGATAAGCGTCCCCTTAAATTTGATAAGGTCACTTTTTCGGAAAGGCTGAGACACGACCCGGGTTGTTCTCCGTCCGCAGAAGGGGCAGGTTTCATGGCTCAAAACGACAATATCCCCCGTAAGATACCGGAGGAGAACCGTCCCCCTGCGATTCAGGTGCGTCACGGCCAGGTTGCCGGGCTGACCGTCGTTGATTCGTTTCCCCGTCTCGGGGTCGACGACTTCCAGAAAGAAGTGATCCGGCGCGGGATTGTGAAAGCCGCCTTCCCCTTTTTCATCACATTCAACAAGAACTGTGCTGATTTCCGTAAACCCGAAACGATTGTTTACGTGCGGATTTACCGCCCCAAGCCTTTTTAACCGGAGGATGAGATCATCCCGCAACCCCTGCGAACAGGGCTCGCCGGCGACCGCCGCAAGCCGAATTCGATGATAATCGAGGCCCATCTCCTCCGCGAGGGTCAGGAGCCTGCGAAGGAAGCTGGGGATTCCCCAGAGAACGGTTGCCTTCGATGTCTCCACCATCCTTGCCGCGTGCCGGGACGAATGAGTCACGGGAAATTCGGGGTTGGGTGTTCCCGTCAGCGTGCTCACAAACCGGGCGCCTGTCACAGTCGCGTACCAGAACGCGGCAAAGAATGTCAGGTGCGGAACGGTTGTCAGGGGATAGGTATTGGCAATCGTATCTTCCGGCGTCAGCCCTGCCATATCCGCAACCCGTTTTGATATCATCAGCGTGGCGAAATAATCATGCGCCGTGTTATAGAAAGGCGTGGGCCGCCCGGTTGTTGTCCCGGTGGTATAAAGCATATTGTAGATGAGTTTCTCGGCGAGGGTCCCGTCAGGCAGGTTCAAAACGAATTCATCTGGAACGGTCATGTAGTCCTGTTTGGATGTCAGCGGCACCCTTTCGAGGTCCTCCGTCGTTTTGATGTCCGAAAAGTCGAGGCCTCGTTCTGAAAAAATTTTCTGGTAGTAAAGATGCCCCTTTTCGCAAAGGGCCATCATACGCCGGACCCCCTGATCCTGAACATGAATTATTTCATCGCGAGACAGGGAAAAAATATCTTGGGCATTTTGCGGCATAATGTTTCTTACTCCTTGCTGTTTCCCATGAATTGAGAGGCAATCCGGGAGGCTTTTTTTAGAGGATCGATGTATTTTTCAATAACCGTCTCCATTTTAAAATGCTGTGCGGGACATGCCAGGCTAATCGCGCCGCGGGGCATTTCCTCTTTATCAAAGATTGCCATGCCTACAGCACAGGCCCCCAACGACAACTCCTGGGTGTTGATGGCATATCCCCGTTCTCTTGAAAGGGTTAACTCTTTCAGGAATTTTCCGGGGTCCGTAATCGTGTGCGGTGTGAAAGGCTTCATTGAAACCCGTTTTAAATAATTCTGAGCCCTTTTTTCACCCATAAAAGACAAGATAGTCTTCCCGGCCGCGGTACAATACATGGGAAGGCTTGATCCCATTTGAAGATTGTACTGAAGGATACGGTGTTTTTCGAGACGTTCCACAATAACAACTTCATCGTCAACAGTTAGGAAAAGATTCACCGTCAATCCGACAACATTAAAAAGATCCTGGAGATAAGGACGGATAAGGGTGCGAAGTTCAAGGGTTCGCATTACCTGAAACCCCAGCTTAATAACCTTTACCCCAAGATGATAGCGTTTGTTCTCATCCCGTTTGAGGTACCCCAGGTTACAGAGGGTGGCTGTCAATCGTTGGATGGTGGAAAGGTGGAAACCGCTCCGCCTGGCAAGCTCCGTCATGGTCAGGAACGGCGTCTCCCGGTTGAAAAGCTCCAGAAGCCGGAGGCCCTTTTCCAGAGACCGAAGAGGCTGAACACCTGTGGAATCGGAAGCGGGAATTTCAGCCCTTTCTGCTTCCATCCTCATTATAGTCATACCACCCCTTTCGGGTTTTGATCCCCAGATGCCCAGCCAAAACCTTTCGCTGCATCAGGACCGGAGGATAAAATTTCATGTCTTTCGTTTCTTCATACGTGGACATCATCGCCTTCATCATGACATCAAGCCCCACCATGTCTCCCGTTTCAAACGGACCCATCTTGCGGCCAAAGGCGAGACGCATCCCCCTGTCCACGTCTTCAACCGTGGAAATCCCCTCTTCAACCAGGCGAATAGCCTCAACTGTACTGGGGAAATTGATGCGGTTCAGTAAAAAGCCGGCGACATCGCGTTCCACCCGGATGGGGTCCTTGCCAATAGCCTTGATAAACGCCGTGGCAACAGCCATCGTCTCCGGGGAGGTCAAGGTACTTCCAATAACCTCCACCACCCGCATCATCTGCGCGGGGCTGAAAAAATGAAGGCCCAGAACCCTCTCCGGATAACGGGAAACCGCGGCAAGCTCTGTAATTGGAATTGCGGAGGTATCACTCGCGAGGAGCGTTTCTTCCCCCGTCACCCCGGAAAGGGTTTTAAAAACCTCCCGCTTCAAATCAATATCTTCGTAGACATTCTCGATGATAATATCGGCATCCTTGAGCGCCTGAAGCTCAGATGTCGCCGTAATTCTCGCAAGAACCACCTCGCGGTCCTCGTTTATTTTCCCCTTTTCAGCAAACTTTCCGACCGACCAGGCAATCTGTTCCTGCGCCTTTTCAAGCGCGGAGGGCTCGATATCCATCAGAATAACCTGCAATCCCGCCTGGGCGCATACCTGGGCAACACCACTCCCCATCAGTCCCGCGCCAACAACACCCGCATTGCGTATTTTCATTGATTCCCCCCTTTCTAATTATCGCTATACGATATCTCTTGTTTTATATAGATAAAGTATATCGTGGCACCTCGCATCTGTCAAGGGCAAACAGTTCCTTTGAAACAGAATTAGAAAAATACTGCCAGGAAAAGAAAAACCTCAATCCTTTTGAAAAGAATTCAGAACCGAAAGGTTGGAACCGAATTTTTTTGCGGCGGTTTCCCGCCATAAAAATCTGCATTCTGTTGTGAATTGACTTTTTGCCGTCCTTCGCATAGATTCTATCCTATCAAAACGCAGGGGCTGCCTTTTCGGACCCCGGGGGAGAAAATACCATTTCCATTATATCTGCTATCTTGCTGCTGTTTCTTGTCCTGGACCCGATCGGCAACATCCCCTGCTTTCTCGCGGTTCTCAGGGGTGTCAGCCCTGAAAGACGCAGGCTCGTTATTATCAGAGAGCTGTTTATCGCGCTTGCGGTGCTGCTTATTTTTATGTTTGCGGGAAAATATATCCTTATCCTCCTGAAGATTTCGCAATCTTCTCTTGGGATCGCGGGCGGAATTGTCCTCTTTCTCATCGCGATAAAAATGATTTTTGCGGGCTCCGCGGAGATATTTCCGAACAACCTGGACGGCGAACCTCTTGTCGTCCCCCTCGCGGTTCCGTTTGTGGCGGGGCCATCCGCTATTACGGCTGTTATCCTGCTCATGGCCCAGGAACCGGCCCAGTGGCTTGAATGGCTGATAGCGCTTATCTGCGCGTGGATTTTATCCGGCCTTATCCTTCTTTTTTCCGAAAAGATCGGGCACATCACGGGCGACAGAATCCTCATAGCGGTAGAACGCCTGATGGGTATGCTGCTGTCGGTTGTGTCTGTTCAAATGCTGGTCACCGGCATCCGCCAGTCTTTTTCGCTGTAATTTTTCAACGCGCTGTGGACAAAGGCACGGCAGCCATTGCAGCGGTTATGTTTGACATTTACGGAAAAGGTGATACAAAAAGGGAAAAGATTGCCCCGCTCGGGCTTAATCGCAACATGTAACCCCGGAAGAGGAAAAGAAACGTGAGTCGCAAAAAAGAAAAAACGCCTGTGAAGCCCGCCTCAGTGAAAGAGACGCCCAAGGTTATCCCACTGTTTCAGGAACACAAATCTATAAAAAAGGAAGGAAAGAAGATCATGGAACCGGAAAAATTAATGGATGAGCTGTCGCAGGAAATAAGTGCTACGCTAAAGGCCATGTCAAAGGCAAAAACAGCCGAGGAAAAAATACAGTACAGCGAGGTTGTCAAAAACCTCAGTGATTCCCTTGGCGTTTTTCTCGGACTCATCAGCGACATGCTGATGGATTATGATCTCGACGATTTCGAGGAATAAAAGCCGGCGTTTTTCAGCCCGTCAATCGACCGATCGTTCTTTACCTGTCTTCTCCGCCTGAGTCCGGTTCGTCGGGGATCAGGCGGCGGCTTTCCGGCGCGGGTAATTCCTGAACATTTTTGAGTTTTCTCTGGATGGTACGTGATTTTCTGGAGGCCGTATCAATGGTATTGGTGGCTTCCTGAAGCTTCTTTTTAGTTTTATCGAGAATCTCCCCAAATTTACCAAATTCCGTTTTTACCGCGCCAAGCAGTTCCCATACCTCGCTGGAGCGTTTCTCTATGGCCAGCGTCCGGAATCCCATCTGCAGGCTGTTCAGGAAAGCACTGAGGGTCGTCGGTCCCGAAATAACGATGCGATATTCCCGCTGGAGGGTATCGAGAATTCCCGGCATCCTCAGCACCTCCGCGTAGAGGCCCTCCACGGGCAGGAACAGAATCCCGAAATCAGTGGTATTCGGCGGGTCCAGATACTTTTCGCTGATATCCTTCGCCTCGGCCTTGATTCGCGTCCAAATGTTCTTTTTTGCGTTCTCTACACCGGCCGCATCTGCCCTGTCCTGCGCCTCCATGAGCAGTTCGTAATCCTCTTTCGGAAATTTCGCGTCAATCGGCAGCCAGACAACCTGCTCCGAGTCAGACCGGCCAGGCAGCTTTATCGCGTATTCAACCCGTGCTTTTGAGCCCTTTCGCGTTGCCACATTTTGCTCGTACTGTTCCGGGGTCAGAATATTTTCAAGAATCGCCCCGAGCTGCACCTCTCCCCATGTCCCCCGCGTTTTTATATTGGTGAGGACCTTTTTAAGATCCCCGACCCCGTTTGCCAGCGTCTGCATCTCTCCAAGACCCTTGTGAACCTCTTCCAGCCGTTTACTGACAATAGCAAAGGATTCCCCCAGCCTTTTTTCGAGGGTATCGTGCAGTTTTTCATCCACCGTTTTCCGCATTTCCTCTAGCTTCCGGGTGTTATCGTTTCGGATTAACTCGAGTTTCTGCTCAATTTTGTCCCGGACATCCATCAGGCGTTTGTCTGTTTTATCAGTCAGGATGTTTATCTTTTCCTCGAAACTGTCCAACTGTTTTTTGGTCAGGTCCGCTATCTGCGCCGTGTCCGCTATCAGGGACGACCTGAATTTACCGAGCGCGTCGGTCATCTCCTGACGGTTATCTTTCTGTGTGCGACTACTTTCTTCCCTGTTTTTCGCGAACTCCTCGGGAATACCCCTTTCAAGTCGCGCCAGGTTATTTTCCATCAGGGCGAGTTTCTTCTCTATCCGGTTGTCTCGATCGCCACCGCCCTTTCTCAGCAAGGCAATCACCTGAAGGGCAAGAAGAACCCCTAAGAGAATGATAATGATAAGGGTCATAGACATGCCGCTACTCCTCTGTTTACGTGCCTTCCCATTTCGGTGGGCGTTTCTCGAAAAAGGCGTTCATCCCCTCTTTGCCGTCCCGGCTGAGAAAAGTCAGGATGCTGCTCAGGGCTTCATACGTCTCGCCGAAGCGGGCGGGGACCTCCGATTCGCTCATGATGATGGACTTGGCAAGGGCAATGGCGACCGGGGCATTTTCGAGGATCTTCCGCATCATTTCCAGCGCGGCAGCCATGAGGCTGCCGGGGGCAACAACTTTGTTAACAAGACCTATCCTTTCAGCCTCTGCCGCCGGGACATTTTGAGCCGTCAGGACCAGTTCCATCGCCTTGGCGGGGCCTACGAGGCGGGTCAGGCGAAATACGCCTCCCCATCCCGGAATAAGGCCTATCTTCAGCTCCGGGACACCGATGCGGGCCTTCTCAGAGGCGATACGCAGGTCGCACGCCATGGCAACCTCGCCCCCGGCGCCCACGGCCCATCCGTTAATAGCCGCGATCGTCGGTTTTTTAAAGCGCTGGAGGGTCTCGCATAGTCTCAGGCCGGCAAAGAGAAACTCGGCGTATTCCTTCCCCGCAATCCCCTTCATCAGAGAAATATCCGCGCCCACGCTGAAATATTTGTCTCCCGCCGCCGTCAGGATTAACCCGCCAATGGCTTCATCCCTTTCAACCCGCACGAGAATATCTTCCAATTCCTTAATTCCCTGCCAGTCGAAAGGGTTTCCTTTTTCGGGGCCATTCAGGGTTGCAACGGCGATGCTGCCCTGAATAGCCAGTTCCATCCGTTTTGCCATAGGACCCTCCCTAACACATATTCAGGCCGCCGTTGACACTCAGGGCCTGTCCGGTAATATACGCCGCCTCATCGGATGCCAGCCAGACAATGGCGCTGGCCTGGTCTTCCGGAAGGGCAACCCGTCTCATGGGAATGGCCTTTTTAATGGATTCAACCACCTTCGGCATATCGCCCATCACAGCCTCAAAAAAGGGGGTTTGCGTGGGCCCCGGGCAGATACTGTTGACCCGGATGTGATACCGCGCCATTTCCCGCGCCAGCGATTTGGTAAAGGCATAGACCCCGCCCTTTGTCGCCGAATAGACCGCCTCGCCCGTGCTGCCCACCTTGGCGGCATCGGAAGCCACATTCACGATACTACCGCCTGCTTCCTGCTTGACCATAAATTCCAGGACAGCACGCGTGACATAAATCGGCCCCTTTAGATTAACATTGATAAGGCCGTCCCAGAGCGCCGGATCGTTGTTCATAAAGGGTTCAATCCTGTCCCATGCCGCATTGTTGACAAGAACATCTATGGTACCGAATCTTTTATGAACCTCTTCAGCCATGGCCTGGGTCTGGTCAAAATTCGAGATATCGGTCTTGATAAACAGGGCCTCTGCCCCGAGTTCTCTTATTTCATTAACCACGTGGTTGCCGTTTTCTTCATTGATATCAACGATGGCAACAGCAGCATGAAGACCTGCGAATTTCAGGGCCGTGGCCCGTCCGATACCGCTGCCGCCACCCGTTATAATAGCAATTTTTCCCGTGAAATCCATTCTCATTCCTCCTCGTGTTATTTATTTGTTTTTGAAAACAGGTTTTCTTTTTTCTATAAAAGCCCTGACGCCCTCTTTCGCGTCCCGCGTGGCTTCGTTTTCTGAGTATCGTTTCCAGGTAAGGTCAAAGGCGTCTTCTTTCGACAGCGCCATCCCCTGGTAGAAAAGCTCCTTACTCATCCTTACAGCAGCCGGCCCATTGGCACAGATGGTTTCAGCAATTTCCAGCGCCCGTTCCAAGGCCTTCCCTTCAGGAGCAACCTCATTCACAAACCCCATTTCGCTGGCCCGCCGAGCGCTGATGCGTTTGCCGGTCAGCAGCAGTTCGAGGGCATGACCCGGCAAGAGATGGCGGGACAGAGTCGCGCTGAAAGCCGGCATCAGGCCCCACCTGACCTGCGTAATACCGAATTGAGCAGTCTCCGACGCAATACGGAGGTCACATTCCTGCGCAATCCACCACCCTCCCGCGATACAGTAACCATTGATGGCAGCGATCGTGGGCTTCCAGATATCAAACGTTGTCGGAATAGTGGCCAGTGATTCTTTCGCACCTTTAAGGGCAAGGGCCTCTGCGCTCATCTCGTATCCCGCGCAAAAGGCCTTTTCGCCCGCGCCCGTAATAACGGCAACCCAGGCCTCTTCATCTTCGCGGAACCGAACCCATGCCTCCCCAAGCTGCCTCGCGGATTCCGGCGTCAGGGTATTGAGAGCCGATTCACGATTAATCGTAATCAGTGCAATTTTGTTTTTCCGTACAT
>JANTFN010000027.1 GCA_024763435.1 Thermodesulfobacteriota bacterium
ATATCGGCGCTGTTTCCATTGCGTATTCTCTGGGAGAAATACGGAACGCGCAGCAGCTTACCCTGTCGTTTACAGAAAAAAAGAAGCGGTGGGGTATTCATGAAATCAAACCCCTGATTTCCGCTCTCGTAAAGGCGAACAATATCGTCAAATGGGCGGGAATTTCAACAATTAGGGGTAAAATTATCTATCAATACCCCGCTTCTCTTTCACTCCCTCCGGACTTTAACCCCATTCCGGTTGAACCAAAAAAACAATCCGGGGAGAGCTTTCCGGCGCGGTTTCTTCTTAAAAGCCAGATGCTTGCCTTTAGCCATGAAATAAAAAGGGAAGGTGTTCCAGGGTATTTTATTTGGTGCATCGGGTCCATGGAGGAATTTAACCGCTCATTTCTCAATACATACCGGAAGTTTAACTGCAAACATCTCTGGCTTGTCCTGCGGGGGAAAACAGGGCGGAAGGCCTTTTATATGGGACCTGATTTTAAACAAAGCATTACAAATTCCGTGTTCAGTCTTCCATTTGATTACAGAGAGCTTTCGTTTCACGGGGAGCGGCTTCTTGTCGGGGCTCATCCGCTTCAGGCCGGTTCCATGCACGGATGGTTTGTCGTGGGAATTCCGAGGGACCAGATTGAAATTCAGTTGGCGGAATTCAGGTACCAGGGTATCCTGCTGACGGGATTTTTCGTTGTTTTTATCTCCATTTTTCTTTTTACCTATTTCAAAAACCGAAGCCGCCGGATTGTGGCGGAACAAACCGCGAATATCAGCAGGGAAATTCTTATTTCAAAACAACAGCTTGAATCCTATCTTGAAAACTCTTCCGATGGTATCCTGCGGAATGATTTGAATGGAAAAATCCGATACGTAAATCCCGCGTTCGCGAGGATGTTCGGATGGGAAGTCAGGGACGTTATCGGCAAAAACATCCTTGATATCTTTCCCGAAGACAGGAAGCGTATTATAAAGGTCATGGAAACCATCAAAGAAAAAAAAGCCTTCCCGCCTTATGACACGAAAAGAAAACGCAAAGATGGCCTGGTTATCAATTTATATGTTTCCGCATCGCCTATCCTGAACAGTCGGGGACATGTCATTGCCATTACAGCCGTTTACAGGGATCACACAAAGCTGAAACGCCTTGAGGGGCGGCTTCATCAATCAGAAAAAATGGCTGCCATCGGGCAGTTGGTGGCCCAAATCGCCCATGAAATCAACAACCCCCTCTCAACGATTCAATTATCGCTTCAGCTTTTGAGAAGGGCGGCGCCTGATGATCCCGAATTCATCGAAGAAATTGAAGATATGGACGAAGAAATTCGCAGGGTTGCGGGTATCGTTAACCAGTTGCTCTCATTTTCCCGACCACAATCCCAGAAGAAGCGGCAGGCATCCCTGAAGCGTGTTTTTAAAAGCAAGGTGCTTCAGCTTTTATTTAAGAACATCCGAGAAAAAGGCATCGAGGTTGAACTTGATATCAACAGCCCCCTTCCCCTTGTCCGCGTCTATTCCGACCAGATGCTTCAGGTTTTTCTGAATTTGATACAGAACGCCGCCGATTCTATCGTGGACCAGGGAAAAATCACCCTCCGTATCACGAGCAAAATTCTCGAACATGATTCATCCTACCAGCTTGCTTCAGATAGCCAGGAGCTGGCGTTTCCCCAGGGACGGGTCGTGGAAGTTACCATTTCTGATACGGGAAAAGGAATTTTACCAGAGGCCCTCCCACACATCTTTGAACCCTTTTACTCTTCAAAGGGAAAGGGCGGAACGGGCCTGGGCCTTTCGGTTGTTCACAATATTATTACCAAATCCGGAGGCAGTATCGAGGTGGAAAGTGCCCCGGGAAAGGGGACTATTTTCTATATTACCCTGCCAACCCTTGCGTCAAAACGCACCCGTAGCGTTGAGGGCGAAAATATGCTAAAAGAGGAAAAAAAGAAAAGATATTCTCCGGGGGATAACCGTGCCACGTATCCTGATCGTTGACGACGAGGTCAAGCTTGTAAAAAAACTCAAGAAGCTTCTCGAAAATGACGGGTATAGGATTGAAACCGCGTCAAACGGCCTTGAAGCCCTTGATATTATCAATAAACCCACACAGATTGACGTTGTTATCTCCGATATTCGAATGGAAAAAATGGATGGGCTGACCTTTCTGAAGGAAATTCAGCAGAAAAATTTAGACCTCGGGGTTATTATGATTACGGGTTACGGAAACATGGATACATACCTTGACTCCGTTTATTTCGGTGCCTTTGAATACATGCAGAAACCCGTGAACTATGAAACCCTCTTAAAAACCATCAACCGGCTTTTACACGACAAAAAAAGAAAAAGAAAAAAGGTGCGAAGCCACCCGAAAGAGAGGAAATAAAATGGCTGCCGATTATTCCGAAAAAGACCTTAACGCGATTGTAGCCGCGCTGAAAACGCGGGAATTTGATGCGCAATGGGTGCCCGATAAGGCCGCCGCGAGAGCGGTTATTCTGGACCGGGTCCGCCCGAACGACAGGGTGGGTGTCGGTGGATCGATGAGCATCCGGGAGTTAGAGGTACTGGAAACCCTCAAGGGAAACGGGCATACGGTTTACGACCACTGGACGCCGAATCTGTCAAAGGAAGAAAGCCTGAAGACACGAAAACTGCAGATGCAATCGGACCTTTTTCTGAGCGGCACCAATGCCCTTATTACAGACGGCCGCCTGGTCAATATCGACGGCGTTGGCAACCGCGTCAACAGCATGGTCTTCGGGCCTGAAAGGGTCATCCTGGTCGCGGGTGTGAATAAAATTGTTTCCTCGCTTGACGCGGCATTTGACCGGATCAAGAATGTTGCTTCTCCTCCCAACGCCCGGAGGCTTTCCCTCCCGACACCTTGCGCTAAAACAGGCAAGTGTGCTGACTGCCACTCCCCTTCCCGCATCTGCCGGGCAGTCCTGATTCACGAATGGCGGCCTTTACTGACCCAGATCCTTGTGATTATCGTCAATGAGGCCCTGGGATACTGATACACCCCCGGAACATGGCGTATTCGTAGAGGGTCAAAGCCACCAGGCAAAGGGAGTCCCTTTTTGCGAAGCCATTAAACATGAAAGAGAGGAAAAAGATGACGGATGTTAAACGGGCACTGATAAGCGTTTCCAACAAATCAGGGATTGTCGATTTCGCAAAAACACTCGCGTCGATGGATATCGAGATTATTTCCACGGGCGGCACAGCCGCCATGCTCCAGAAAAACGGGGTCCCGGTCATTGAAATCGCGGATTATACCGGATTTCCGGAAATCCTCGACGGCCGGGTCAAAACCCTCCACCCGAAGATTCACGGGGGGCTTCTTGCCTTGCGGGACAACCCCGAACATGTCAAAATCCTGGAGGAGCAGCATATCCCCCCCATTGACCTTGTTGTCGTCAACCTTTATCCCTTTGAAGAAACTATTAACAAGCCGGATTGCGCCCTCGAAGAGGCCATCGAAAATATCGATATCGGCGGTCCTACCATGCTGCGGTCCGCGGCCAAGAATTACCGGTTTGTCGCGGTGGTCATCGACCCCGGAGATTATGAAACGGTCCTCTCGGAGCTCAGGGATAACAAGATGAAAATCTCGGAACAGACGCGGTTGCGCCTCGCCCAGAAGGTCTTTACCGCCACGGCACGATACGACTCCCTTATCTCCACATACCTCGACAAGGTCTGTTATCCGGAAACCACTTTTCCCGACACCCTTTTCCTGAATTACAAACGCGCCTCGGTCCTGAGATATGGAGAAAATCCCCATCAGCAGGCCTGCTTTTATGTCGATAGCACCATTGATGAGCCCTCCATCGCGACCGCGCAGTCCCTGCAGGGGAAACCCCTGTCCTATAACAACATCATGGACGCCGACGCCGCCTTTGCAACGGTGAGGGAATTTGAAGAAACCGCCTGTATTGTCCTCAAGCACGCCAATCCCTGCGGGGCGGCCATCGATGCCGGAGGGGATATCCTCACGGCCTATAAAAAGGCCCTGGCCTGTGATCCCGTATCCGCCTTCGGGGGGATTATCGCCATCAATCGTCCCATGACAGCCGCCCTTGCCGAAGCGCTTTCTGACCATTTTGTCGAGGTTTTGATCGCGCCGGAATACGACGAAGATTCCCTGAAAATCCTTGAAAAAAAGAAAGACCTTCGCGTCCTGAAGGTCCCCTTTGTAACCCCGAAGCGCAAAGAACTGTTTGATCTTAAAAAGGTCCTGGGCGGTATTCTGGTTCAGGAACGGGACAGCCATTCCCTGAACCTTGAATCTTTTAAGACCGTGACAAAACGCGCCCCGTCCGAGGCGGAAATCCTTGCCATGAAACTCGGCTGGAAAATCTGCAAGCACATCAAATCCAATGCCATTGTTTATGCCAACGCGACCCAGATTGTCGGTGTTGGCGCGGGTCAGATGAGCCGGGTTGATTCCGCGAGGTTTGGCATTGAGAAGGCACGTCTTGAGATTAAAGGGGCCTGTATGGCCTCGGACGCCCTCATTCCCTTCAGAGATGCCGTGGATGTGGCGGCGGAGGCTGGGGTTACCGCCATCGTCCAGACCGGCGGTTCCCTTCGGGACAAGGAAGTCATCGCGGCAGCGGATGAACACGGTATCGCCATGGTATTTACCGGCTACCGGCATTTCTATCATTAAGGAGAAACGTCCATGAAGGTCCTTGTTGTTGGCGGCGGCGGGAGAGAACACGCCCTTGTATGGAAACTCGCGCAAAGCAGCCATGTTGAAGAAATTTATTGCGCGCCGGGAAACGCGGGCATCCGGAATGAGGCTACCTGCGTCGCCATTTCACCCACGGATATCGGCAGTCTTCTGACCTTCGCGCAAGAGAACGCTGTCGGGCTTACGGTGGTAGGTCCCGAGGCCCCTCTTGTTGCGGGAATTGTCGATGCCTTTACAGCAGCAGGGCTCGCCGCAGTCGGCCCCAGCCGGGCCGCGGCGCAGTTGGAAGGGAGTAAAATCTATACCAAGGAAATTCTCCGGGAGTGCCATGTTCCCACGGGGGATTTTGAGGCCTTTGACGCCCCGGCGGCCGCCATGAAGGCCCTTGCGGGAAAGTCCTTTCCCCTTGTGGTCAAGGCGGACGGGCTTGCCGCGGGCAAGGGCGTCATCATCGCAAGCGACAAGACGAAGGCTGAAAATGCTATCAGGACTATCATGGAGGACAGGGCCTTTGGCGCGGCGGGAAGCCGCGTGGTTCTGGAGGCCTTCCTCGAAGGGGAAGAAGCTTCATTTATCGTCCTGACCGATGGCGAGACCATTCTGCCGCTGGCCTCTTCTCAGGATCACAAGGCCATTCACGATGGCGACAGGGGACCGAACACGGGGGGCATGGGGGCCTACAGCCCCGCCCCGATTGTTGACGCGGCCATGCATCAAAGAATTATGACAACGGTTATGGAACCGGTTATCCAGAAAATGAATGAACGGAAAACCCCTTTCAGGGGAATTCTTTACGCCGGCCTGATGATAAAAAACGGCACACCCTACGTCCTTGAATTCAATGCCCGCATGGGGGATCCCGAGACACAGCCCATCCTTTTCAGAATGAAAGGGGATTTGGCTGAAACCTTCCTTCTCCTTCACAAGACCGAGCTTCACAAAGCCCGCCTTGCGTGGCGCTCAGACCCGGCCATCTGCGTGGTTCTGGCCTCCGGGGGCTATCCGGGCGCTTATGAAAAGGGAAAACCCATCTCGGGCCTCCGGGAACTCGATACCCTTCCGAACATCAAGGCCTTTCACGCCGGGACTGAAACAGCCCCCGATGGAAAAATCGTCACCGCCGGGGGGCGTGTTCTCGGTATTACCGCCACAGGGAAAACCCTTGCCGCGTGCCGGGACAGGGCCTATGAAGCCATTGAAAAAATTCACTTTGACGGCATGACATTTCGCAAAGATATCGGCATGAAAGGAATTAAGCGCCAAGCCCGGTAGTCGTAACCTGACCAGAAGGAGACATAAATGGCCGTTCCACTTATCGCAGTTATCCTGGGAAGTAAAAGCGATCTCCCCGTAGCGGAAGACGCCCTGCGTATCTTTAAAGAATTTAACGTTCCCTACGAATTCAGAGTGCTGTCCGCTCACAGAACCCCCGATGCCGTCCGCACGTTTGTTCAGACATTCGAAAAGAACGGAGGAAGAGTTTTCATCGCCGTGGCGGGCGCCGCGGCGCACCTTGCCGGGGTTGTCGCGTCTCACACGCTTCTTCCCGTAATCGGCGTTCCTGTCCCTTCCTCCGCCCTCTTTGGCCTTGATGCCCTCCTGAGTACCGTTCAGATGCCGGGGGGTATCCCCGTGGCAACCATGGCCATAGGGAAGGCGGGGATGAAAAACGCGGTCTATTTTGCCCTCCAGATCCTTGCCATTGAAAATGCCGCGCTCAAAAAGGCCCTGATTCGTTTCCGAAAGGAAATGGCGGAAAAAGTCTTTGTGGATGGGGAAACCGTGAAAAAATCCCTCGAGGCAGAGAACCATCCAGATACTTAACGCCCAAAATCTTTTTAATGACCCCGAAAAGATTAATGCTGTCTTAAAAACCCTTGCCGGCGGGGGAATTTTCATTTACCCAACGGAAACCCTGTATGGTATCGGGTGTGACCCATTCGCGCCGGGGCAGCCCGCCGGGAAGATATTCGCCATCAAAGGACGGCCGGAAAACCAGCCCTTCATCGTTCTTATTCCCGACATCCGTTTTCTCGAAGAAAACGCCATTCCCATCCCGCCCGCCGCTGCAGCCTTGGGCAGCCACTTCTGGCCCGGACCCCTAACCTTAATTCTATCCGTCCCTGATTCTTCCCCATTATCTAAAATCGCCTGGGAACAAACGCTGGCAGTTCGCGTATCCTCCCATCCCTTTGTCCAGGCCCTTTTTGAACGCCGCCGATTTCCCCTTGTCTCGACCAGCGCGAATATCTCGGGTGCTGATGAAGACGCGGCGCGGGACCCGGGAAAAATAAAAGAAATTTTCTCCTCTCATGTTGACCTGTTTATCTCGGAAGGATATAAAGAGCATATTCTCCCTTCCACGATTCTGGACCTTACCCGCGGGCATCCGGAAATCGTACGGGAGGGGACCATTAGAATTTCCGAACTCGCTTCGGTCCATGAAATTTAAAAGGAGTCGTTTCCATGAATCAAAAAACCTACCCCATCGCGGTCATTGCCGGTGATGGAACAGGCCCGGAGGTTGTCGCGGAAGGCATCAAAGTCCTTAAAGCCGCCGCAAACCGTTTTGGGTTTTCCCTTGAATTCCACGCGTTCCCTTTCGGCGGCGAACACTATAAAAAAACCGGAGAGACCCTTCCTGACACAGCTCTGGCAGAACTCAGGAAATTTTCCGCTATTCTCCTTGGCGCCATTGGCCACCCCGACGTCGCGCCGGGGGTCCTCGAAACGGGCATCCTCCTGAAGCTCAGATTCGGCCTGGACCAGTACGTCAATCTTAGGCCCATCAAACTCTACGCGGGCGTCGAGACACCCCTGAAGGATAAAGGCCCTGAAGATATCGACTTTGTCGTTATTCGTGAAAATACCGAAGGGCTTTACGCGGGAGCCGGGGGATTTCTGAAGAAAGGAACGCCTGATGAGGTCGCTATTCAGGAATCCATCAACACCCATAAGGGCGTGGAACGCTGCATCCGCTACGCCTTTGAGCTGACGCGAAAACGGAACAAGGCAAAAAAACTGACGCTCTGCGGTAAAACCAATGTTCTGATCTACGCCTTTGACCTGTGGCAGCGTGTTTTTAATGACGTCGCGAAGGACTATCCGGACGTGACAACCGACTACGCCCACGTGGACGCCATTTGCATGTGGATGATAAAAAATCCCGAAACCTTCGATGTTATTGTAACGGACAATTTGTTTGGAGATATTATTACTGACTTGGGCGCCATGATCCAGGGCGGTATGGGGATTGCCGCTGGCGGCAACATCAATCCTCAGGGGGTTTCCATGTTCGAACCTATCGGAGGATCCGCGCCGAAATACGCGGGAAAAGGGGTTATCAATCCGCTGGCGGCCATTTCCGCGGCGGCTATGATGCTGGAAACCCTCGGGGAACAGGAAGCGGCTGATGCCATTGAACAGGCCGTCAAGGCTACTATTAAGCGTCTGAAAAGCCTTTCCGCCGGTAAAATGGGCTGTACGACACAGGAAGCAGGCACCATGGTAGCAGAGCTTATTGAGGCATAGCGTCTTCCTTGAAAGTTGCTGTGGGCCTGTATGACAAGCTCCTGCCTTTCCCGTAAGGTTCCATTCATAAGCCGTCAAATATGCGAAGAAAAATCTTCATAACCCTCTGCCTGGCTATCTTTTCGGCCATGCTGGGAATGGGCATTGTCGCCCCGCTGCTTCCCCTTTACGCCCAGCATTATGGCGCGGCGGGATTGATGATCGGGCTGGTCTTTGCCTCATTTTCTATTTCAAGGACCCTCTTTCTTCCCCTGATTGGCCGGCTGTCTGACAGAAAAGGCCGAAAAATCTTCATTACAGCCGGGCTTTTGCTCTTCACGCTGACCTCCGTGGGGTATATCTGCGCTGTTAATATCCTCATTCTTATCTTTACCCGGATCTTTCAGGGCATTGCCGCCGCGATGGTCATCCCCATTGCCCTCGCCTATATGGGCGAAATTACGCCAGGAGGAAAAGAGGGGACCTACATGGGACTCTTTAATCTTTTCTTTTTTGGCGGCCTTGCGACGGGACCTATCCTCGGCGGTATCGTCAAAGACGCCTTCGGGCTGGAAACCAGTTTTTACATCATGGGGGCCTTCAGCCTGATTGGATTTCTCCTCTCCGCCCTGTTTCTCCCGGACCACCGGGAGTCCTCCGGACGGCACACCCTCCGAAAGGGGTATCGGCATTTTTTCAAGCCAAGAATCCTGAAAGGTGTTTTTATCTACAGACTCTGTTTTTCCATCGGCATCGGGGTTACATGGGCCTTTCTCCCTATTTTCGGGGACAATGTTCTGGCACTTTCAAGTTCGCAAATCGGGCTGCTTATCTCGCTGAATATCCTCGTCGCGACCCTGCTGCAAACGCCTTTCGGAAAACTGGCCGACAAAATCAACAAAGGGTGGTTTGTTATTCTTGGCGGTATCATGGCGGCAGCCTCTCTCATCCTTATTCCCTTTACCAAAAATTTCAATGAGCTCTTCTTCGTCAACCTCCTCCTCGGCCTCTCTGGTGGTATTGCCATGCCTGCCCTGACAGCGCTTGTGGTCACGGAGGGCAAGAAAATCGGCGAGATGGGTTCCATGATGAGCCTGTTTGTCCTGTTTCACAGCTTCGGCATGATTATCGGTCCGCTTCTCGCAGGGATTTCCGCGGAGTTTGTCAGCCTGACGGTTACCTTTGTCACGGGAGGGATTGTCGGCCTGTTTGGCGTGGCCGGATTTGGGATCGCGCTGAAACCGCCGGGCAAGATAATGAGATTAGAGAAAACCGGAAGCCCGGAAGTTGAATGAGTTTTTAGAAAAACAGGGCAAAAAAAAGGACGGGGAAATTCCCCGCCCTACGTTACGATACATCAATGAATAGCCGTTCCAAACGGCTTTTTCTCTTATTACAACTTTAAAACAAGCAGCAATTCAACAACCAGTGTGTAAATAACCAGTGATTCAATCAGGGCCAGACCGATAATCATCGGCGTTACCATCTGCCCGGCTGCGGAAGGATTCCGCGCGATGCCGTCCAGCGCCGACGCGATACCTCTTCCCTGACTGATTGCACCGCCAACTGTCGCGATGGCCATACCGAAACCCGCCGCGATGGCAATCCACATCTTAACCTCTGTGGGAAGCCCCGCCGCATTTCCCTCCGCCGCCATAGCAACCACGGCAAAGGAAAAAACTGAACCGAAAATTACGCCAGCCATTAACCAGAGTTTTTTCAACATTTTATCTCACCTCCTTTCTTTTTTAATAGGTTTGCCCGCGTATCTTTCAGGGCAAAAACCGTCTTTTTATTCCGTTATCGATACTTTTTTACGCCGCAACCTCAACGGCCTCATGTGCCCCTTCCTCCTCTTCGCCTTCATGTTCGATGGCGCCGGAAAAATAGGCCATCGTCAGGAGGACAAAGACAAGCGTCTGGACAACCGAGACAAAGATTCCCAAAAACATAATGGGAAGCGGAACAACGAGGGGGGCCAACATAAAAAATATAGCCAGGACCAGATGATCCCCCATCATATTCCCGAAAAGCCGAAGCGATAATGACATGGGCCGAGCCAGATGTCCGATGATTTCGATGGGTATCATCAGCGGCGCCAGCCATAAAAAAGGCCCGGTAAAGTGTTTCAGGTATTTAAACCCATGCACCTTGAATCCGTAGAACTGATAGAGAAAAAAGACCGTTAACGCAAGGGCCAGGGTAGTGTTGTAGTTGCTCGTCGCGGGGGCAAACCCGGGGACCAGACCCGAGAGATTGTTAAACAGGATAAAAATGATCAGCGAGCCCATGATATACAAAAAGGACATACCAACCTTTCCCATGTTATCCTCAATCAGTTTCACGCACCCCTCTACGAGCAGTTCCATGAAATTTGCCAGGGTAAATTTTTTATCTGGAATGACATCATCCCCTTTTTTCTTAATAGAACGAAACCCCAGAAAGAAAAGAATGAGCAAAACGAGGGAAACAAGGACCGCGTTCCCAACCTGCCCGGGCAGTTTGTTCAGAAAAGGGATGAATTTAAAATACAAAATTCCGCCGTGTTCCATACGACAACTCCTTTTATCGCGTTTTTTCCATCACACCAATCAGGCCATCCACAACCACGCCCGCAACCGAAACGGACAGCCCCACCAGAAACCCAATCGGGTTCACCGGTGTGAAATATATCACGAAGGCGACTATAGCCAAAAGCAAAAAAAATTTCAAGCCAAATTTTACAAAAAACAGCTTCGAGGGCTTATTTTTCCCCATAAACGCCTGTTGAACCAGGCGGGTGAGCCAGTAGAAATTGATAATAACGATAAGGCCACCGAGAAAAACACCCATCACGATGGGAAGCTTTCTGAAAATTCCCCATGCCGCCGCGACAAGGACACCCCAGAAAACAAGACCTATGACCTGTATCCGTTTCAGACGCGCGGCCTGCTGTTTCATGAGCACCGCTGTTTCTTCGGGACTCAGAGGTTCAGGGGTTTCTGTCTTTTCTTCCATCATGCTCCCGGTTCTCTTCCTCTCTTATCAGGTCTTTGGCAAGCTTGAACAGACTCTTGAATCCCGCGATAAACCCGAAAAGGGTAAAGGCAATCGTCAGCCACGGCCCCGTGTGTAAAAATTTGTCGAGATAGGCCCCCATAATAACCCCGATGGCCACGCAAAGCCCCATCTCCAGGCCGATGGTTCCATACTTTGAAACAAGTGCGACCCATTTTTTTGCCTTTGGCCTTTTCATCTTCCATCCGACAAGCCGGACCGTCAGCGCAATTTACGGGCAACTTTCGCGACCCGCTCAATTGTTTTATCGAGATCCTCCCGGGTATGCGCAACAGACACAAATCCGGTTTCAAATTGGGAAGGCGCGATGTAAACACCATTTTCGAGGAGTCCCGTAAAATACCTTGAGAACAATTCGGTATCGCACGTTTTAGCGCTTTTGTAGTCCACAACCGGTTGATCAGTAAAAAAGTTACAGGCCATGGAGCCTACCCGGTGGGATTGAACAGAAATCCCCGCCGCGGAAAAGGCCTCGCGAATCCCGCCGGCAAGATAGGCGCCCTTTTCTTCGAGCGCATCATAAACACCCTCTTCCCTGAGAAGCCGCAGGGTTGTCAGACCCGCTGTCACGGCAAGGGGGTTTCCGGAGAGGGTCCCCGCCTGATAAACCGGCCCCAGCGGGGCAATCGATTCCATAATTTCTTTTTTCCCGCCAAAGGCGCCGACGGGGAGTCCGCCGCCGATAATCTTTCCGAGGCAGGTCAGGTCGGGGTCAATACCATACAGGCCCTGCGCCCCGGACAGGCCCACGCGGAACCCCGTAATGACCTCGTCAAAAATCAGCAGGGCCCCGCCTTTTTTCGTCAGAGTCCGCAGGCCTTCGAGGAATCCCTCAACCGGTGGAATCATCCCCATATTCCCGGCAATGGGCTCCACGATAACCGCCGCAATCTGATTGGGATACGTCTCAAACAACGCGGCCACGGAAGCGAGGTCATTATAGGTGGCAATCAGGGTTTCCCTTGCCAGCCCTTCGGGAACACCCGCGCTGTCCGGCGTTCCAAAGGTCATGCCGCCGGAACCGGCCTTGACAAGCAGGCTGTCCACATGGCCGTGGTAACATCCCTCAAATTTAATGATCTTAGAACGGGCGGTATGCCCCCTTGCCAGACGCAAAGCGCTCATGGTCGCTTCTGTCCCGGAGCTGACCATCCGCACCCAGTCCATCGAAGGAACATTGGAGATAATTTCCTCTGCCATTTCTACTTCAAGCGGGGTTGGCGCGCCATAGCTCGTTCCATTTTTTGCGGCCGCGCAAACGGCTTCAACAACCTTTGGGTGAGCATGGCCGAGAATCATCGGCCCCCAGGAAGCCACATAATCGATATAAGTGTTTCCATCCACATCGGTAATTGACGCGCCCTTTGCCTTGCTGATAAACGGGGGATTGCCGCCTACCGACAAATAGGCGCGCACCGGGCTGTTGACACCCGCCGGAATCATTTCTTTTGAACGTTTCATTAAAGCAATAGATTTATCCTGTTTCATGGCTTCTCCTTTGTCCGACCGCCTTCCAAAAATTCATAAAACGGCGCGATGTTTCATGCTATTCAAAAATTTTCAGGCTTTCTTTCTTGAATTCCCTTGTGCTGAATAAAAGGCGGTAATCCGTAATCCCCGTTTGCCGCGACAACTTTTCCGCGAGGACTTCGCAGTTTTTCTCTGTTTTTCCATGAATCATGGTATAGAGATTGTACGGCCAGTTTTTCACGGGGTCACGATGGTAGCAATGCGTCACCCTTGGGTCCGCCGCCATCATTTTACCTATTCTGTCCACCTCTTGTTCCGGAACCCGCCACACGCCCATGGCATTTGCCTTCATACCCGCGCGGCGGTGATACAAAATGGCCCCGATTCGGCGAACAATTCCCCGGGCCAAAAGATCCTCCGCGATTCGCAAAACCTCCGTTTCTGAAAGCTGCACCTTTTTGGCAATCTCCGCGAAGGGATGTTCCGTCAGGGGAAAATCACCCTGGATCTCTTTTAATACAACC
>JANTFN010000028.1 GCA_024763435.1 Thermodesulfobacteriota bacterium
CTTCAAAAGCTGATTAAACTTTGATGTTGTGATTTTCGCGTGCCCGCGCCTTTCTATTTTAATGGCGGTATCCAGGACCTTTTCCGCCCTTTTCCCGGTAAGGGCGGAAAGGGAAACCACCGGCGCGAAGGAAAAGAAGGGGAGGTCCATGTGAAGCCTTTCAACAAAGGTCTTGAAAGTTGCGGTTTCCTTTTCAATCAAGTCCCATTTATTCAGCGCGACGAGCGCGCCCCGGCCTTTCTGAACAATGAGATCGGCAATTTTAGCGTCCTGGTCAGAGACATTCCGGGTCGCGTCCAGAACCAGGACCGCGACGTCACAACGGTCAATACTCGCAATGGCAGAAACCACGGCGTAGCGTTCCATTTTTTGGGATATCCGGCTTTTCCGCCGAATGCCGGCTGTATCAATCAATGTAACAGGCACACCCTGGTAGGTCAGGGTGGTGTCAATGGCGTCGCGTGTTGTCCCCGCTACGTCAGAAACGATGCTTCTCTCCTGACCGATAAGGATGTTAACCAGAGAGGACTTCCCCGTATTTGGACGTCCAACAATGGCAAGATGGAGTCCGCCGCCCTTTTTTTCTTTGGGTGAAAATCCTTCCAGGGACGGGAAGACATCCCGAAGCAAGTCATCAATTCCCCTGCCGTGGAGGGCCGAAACAGCGTACAGAGGTTCAAATCCGAGGGCATAGAAATCAAACAACCTGTCTTCGTGTTTCGGGTCATCCACTTTATTGACCAACAGAAAGACCGGCTTCCTCGTTTTCTTCAGCATGAGAGCCAGGTCCCGATCATCCGGCGCAAGGCCGCCTTTCCCGTCCACGACAAGAAAAAGGATGTCCGCTTCCTCGATGGCCATCTGGCATTGTATCTGGACCTGTCTGCGTGTCTGCTCATCGGGATTGGGCTCGAAACCGCCGGTATCGATAAGCGTAACAGGCATGATATCATCCAGGATGGCCTCGCCGTAATTGCGGTCGCGCGTCACGCCCGGAATATCTTCAACCACCGCTTTTTTCCGCCGCATGAAGCGGTTAAACAGGCTTGATTTCCCCACGTTGGGACGTCCAACGATCGCTATGATAGGGTTTCTGTTCATAAAAGATATTTCCATGGCTTGGAGGCTTATAACATACACCCTTGCTCTTATCAAAAGGGCGCCGTTTGATGGCTTCCGGAAACAGGAATGAAGATTAAGTGGGTCTTATCAGCCTGAAGGCTCCGAGTCATCATCTTCGATAACCGAAATAGCTATCTTGCGACCACCGCCGAAATGCCTTTCCTCTTTGAAAAAAACGTGTTTTCTCGGCGAGTCAAGGGTCAGTGAGCTGTTGGGCCCCGTGACCATATTTTGAGCATAGATCGTCCCCTGTACAATAAGGGCTGCGGGGGCTGTTTTCCGAAAAGCCCATTCTTCAAGGGCCTTGAGATCTGCCTGTATTGATTCAATACGGGCATTGATATTCCGGATCTCTTTATGGGCCCTGGCAACTTGTTCCACAATAATATCCTGTTGCTCAAGACGATTTTCCAGGGTTTTTTCAATATTGGCAATTTTCACGCCGAGACGCTGCGCCTCTAACTGGACCTCTGCCTGTTTATCCCTGTTGCCGCCCGCTTCCTCAAGGCTGCGCGCCAGGGCTGCGCTTTTCCGCTGCTCAGCCATTGCACGGTCCTGCGTTTGAGCAAGGGTGCCAATTTCCCCTTCGATAGCCTTTGACTGATTCCGTAATTGTTGAACCGTCTCTTCCAGCGTTGTCCGCTCTTCCTCAAAGTCTGCAATTTCCTGCCCGCGCGCTTCTATCTTTTTTTCACAGGCGCTGTTATCACTGATACCAATGACGCTGGGATTGGCCTTATCAGACCCAACATCCATCACTTCCGTCCCCGTGTAAGCAGTGATGCGGGAGTTAAGAATATCTCCCTTACGGATCAGGAGCGCCCCGCCAGCTTCAATCTCCGAATCAATGATTTCCTGCTCAACCACGACATCTCCAAGGGCGTAAATGCGGGCCTGGTGAACATACCGGCACCTCACGTTTCCATCCGCGTAGATAGTCGCGCCAATAATACCGCCCGTGACAAGGACATTTCCAAGGGCATGAATGTCGGCCTTGAGGATTTCTTTAGCAACAAGGCTGCCACATTTCAGGGAGCACTTGTCAGGAATTGCCCCGGAAAATTCGACGCGCCCTTCTACATCGACAGGGGTGTTTTCGCAATCGGAGTCTTCGGTCAGATGAATCAGGGGAAAAACGAAGAGCCGGCCATAGGCGGAACGCTCTGGAAACCCATCCCGGGTAGCAAGGACGCTGCATCCGTCACCTGATACCTCACAGCCGGAACCGCATAAAAAATGAATATCCGCTTTCTGTGCCGGGAGAATTTCCCTTCCGTAAACATCTGTCCCGTAATATTCAAGCGTTCCCTTTTCGAGTTTCGCAACGCAATCCCCGGCCTTCAGTTGGTCCTCTTCCCTGGCAGCCGTGAAATCCATGGCACTCCCCTGCTTGTAAGGTTCGATTCTCAGGGGGTCTGTATCAAAATGAAAGGCAACCTTTAACGAACCGGTGCCCTTCGGAGGAGACCCCTCGGCAACCGGCCAGGGCTTGGGAACCCCTGACAGATGGTCTAAAAACGATTGAATCTCTTCGTCGTCTTTAATGCCGTAACAAACCCCTTTGGAGACAAGACGTGCTTTGATCTGTTCAAGGGTAACCTGCGGGGAAGAAAGAAAAAGTGTCGCAAGCATCCCGTCCCCGGAAACTTCCAGTTGTATCTCCTGATTTTCTTCCCCCTCCGACGGTTGCTCTGCTGGGAATGGCGCGGGCTGGTGAGAAGAATCCTCCGGCACTTTTAACCTGTCCTGCAGTTTAAGGAGGGCGTCTCGCTGATTTTCCGTAAGGGTGCCCTGCCTGACAAGAATATCTCCCACGGCAAGAACCTTTTTCGATTCAAGAAATGTTTTCTTTTGTCTTTCAAGGGCCTTATCAAGTTCCTCTCTTGAGGAAAACCCGTTGCTCAGGGCCAATTCACCAAACCTCTGATCAAGGGTCCGCGTCTCCCGCATCTGCTGCACGGAAAGGAGAAAATCCCGCTGATTTCCGGTAAGCATACCAAGATCGACAAGGATTTGACCTAAATAGCAGGTTTCACCAGCGGCATTTTTCTTTTTTTTAACAGCAAGGGCCTCGGAGAGCTGCTCGTTGGTAATGTATTTAAACTTCACGGCAAGCTTACCGAAAACAAGCAGAGAATCTGCCGAAGAAATTGTACTCGCAGGTGATGGTGGCGCGGTTTCAGCTGTTCCCGGCGCGGGGGAAGGACTTTTAGATTGAAATGACAGGGTAAATCTGTTCCCGCAGGACTTGCAAATCACGGTTTTTCCCTCGAGGTGCCGCGGCGCGCGGTACCTTGCCTGGCAGGAAGGGCAGACAACAATATGAGATGGCGACGTCACATTCTTACCCTGTAAATTTAAAATGTAATGCCACTGTCGGCTCCTTTTTTAAGGGTGGCGGGAAGGACTTCTAAAAAATAAACCCGCGAGAAAAACTTTAAAACACCAATACCCGCCTTTTCTTCTTATATTATTAACAGATAGCAGGCCCGCTGTAAATCCCTGATCCTGTCCGGAACAGGGTTAGCGGACAACCGTGGCAAGGTCGTAAAATCAGACACAGATTTTTATGGGTTCCCCGATTTGCCTTTTACCGGCGAAAAATCGTTTCACGTAGCGCGGCAAGCGCCCTGGCGCGATGGCTGGTCCGCATTTTTTCCTCGAAAGACAGCTCGGCCATGGTCCGTTTCATGTCCGACAGAAAAAAAACAGGGTCATACCCAAAACCGCCTGTTCCTTTTGGCGCCTGGATAATCAGGCCCTTGCAAACACCTTCCGCCGTAAGCCGGCGACCCGCTTTCCCATGAGCGAGGACAACGACACACCTGAAAAGAGCCGTCCTTTTTTCGGGGGGGATTGCCTGAAGATCGGAAAGAAGCTTCAGATTGTTTTCCGCGTCTGTCGCGTTTTCTCCCGCGAAGCGGGAAGAAAAAATGCCCGGTCCGCCCCCAAGCGCGTCGACCTCAAGCCCCGAATCGTCAGCGAGAATCCAGCCGTTCCAGAAATCCGCCGCGGTCGATACCTTGATAAGGGCGTTTTCAAGATAACCAGCGCCCGTTTCCTCCGGAGAAACAGCAATATCCGCTTCTTTAAGCGAGAGGATAGGATCAAAAATGCCTTTCAGCGCATCTTTAATTTCAAGGATTTTTCCCTGATTATTGGAGGCTGCAAGGAGTTTTGGAAGTTTCATGCCGGGAGCCCAAGGGCCTCCTTTTGCAGTTGCGTGAGCCGCATAATTCCCTTTTCTCCGAGGGCAATCATCGCTTCGAGGTCCTTTCGACTGAAGGGATCCCCCTCGGCTGTCCCCTGAATTTCAACCAGCTTGCCCGTTTCAGTCATCACAAGGTTCAGATCCACCTCCGCCGAGGAATCTTCCTGATAATTCAAATCAAGCCGGACCTCTCCCCTGACCATCCCGATACTAATCGCGGCAACCATTGACTTCATGGGAAACTCTCCAATAACCCCGAAGCCCTGGAGCGTCCTGAGGGCGTCGTACAGGGCGACACAGCCCCCCGTAATACAGGCCGTTCGTGTCCCGCCATCCGCCTGAATAACATCACAGTCCATCCAGATGGTTCGTTCTCCGAGCAGGGTCATATCCATGACTGACCGCAGGCTTCTGCCAATCAGCCGCTGTATTTCCATGGAACGGCCACTCGGTTTTTTCCCGGTGGATTCGCGCCGGGTCCGTGTATTTGTGGCCCGGGGAAGCATGGCGTATTCCGCGGTAACCCATCCCTTGCCGGACCCGCGGAGAAACGGGGGAACCGTCTCTTCTATGGAAGCGGAACAGATAACGTGCGTGTCGCCAAATTTGACAAGCACGGACCCTTCCGCGTATTTGAGATAAGAACGCTCAAACGCGATGGGACGAAGCGTTTCAGGGGTTCTCCCGTCTGGTCTCATCATATTTGTTTGCTCCTTTTAAGCTGTCAGGCCAGGTCTTCAATGGCCTTTTTAAAGCCATCAAGGGATTTTTCGATAATTGAATTCCGGACGCAATAGGCCAGCCGAAAATAACCCGGTGTTCCAAAACCAGTTCCGGGAACAGCAAGAATATCATATTTTTTAAGGTGATTCACAAAGGCGACATCGTCACCGCCGGGGGCCTTTGGAAAAAGGTAGAAGGCCCCTTTCGGCTTGACAATCTCGTAGCCGAAAGCGGTCAGGGCGGGATAGAACAGGTCCCGTTTTTCCTGGTATCCGGCGACATCCGCCGGTTCTTCCTGGAGATCCGCGACAACGCGCTGCATCAACGCCGGCGCGTTGACATATCCGAGGATACGGTTGGTAAAGTTCGTGGCGGTCGCCAGGGCCTGTGCGTCAGTCGATTCCGGGTGAATCGCGATATAGCCAATCCGTTCCCCCGGAAGCGAGAGGTCCTTTGAGTGAGAAGTGATGAGAAGGGTGTCTTTATAAAACAGGCTGGGATAGGGAACTTCTGTCTTGTCAAAGGCGATCTTGCGATAGGGCTCGTCCGATATGAGATAAATGGCATGTCCCACTTTTTGAGAGGCCTTGACAAGAAGGTCACCGAGGGCCGTCAGGACTTCTTTGGGATAGACAACACCTGTTGGGTTATTCGGGGAATTGATAATCAAGGCCTTCGTCGCCGGCGTGATAGCGGCAGCCAGCTTTTCAAGGTCCGGGAGGAACGCCTCCGTGGTGGGAACCGGCTTCAGAATACCGCCATGGTTATCCGCGTAAACACCGTATTCAACAAAAAAAGGAGAAAGGGCCAGCACTTCATCGCCCGGATCCAGCAGGGCCTTCAGCGTAACGTTCAGCCCGCCCGCGGCGCCAACCGTCATGGTGATATGATTAAAGGCGTAGGGAAGTCCCGTCTGCGCTTTCAGGTAGGCCGCTATCTTTTCTCTTACCCCAACCAGGCCGCTGTTCGGCATATAGGCGTGAGTCCCCGGTGTGGTGTCTGCCGCGAGGAGGGCCTTCAATTTGTCCTCAAAGGCCTTGGGGGGTTCCGTAATGGGATTACCAAGTGTAAAGTCATAGACGTTTTCCGCGCCCT
This sequence comes from Thermodesulfobacteriota bacterium, assembly GCA_024763435.1. Lineage (GTDB taxonomy): Bacteria > Desulfobacterota > S145-22 > S145-22 > S145-22 > JANTFN01. The sequence goes on from JANTFN010000028.1 coordinate 6,152, forward strand.
TTTCTTTTTTCAGCTGGGCGCCTTCTTCGAACATTTTACGTATCCAGGATGATGCCTCCATCGCCTTCGAAATTTTTCTCGAAATCCCCATGTTTTTCTCCTTTGCCTGTTTTGTTAGTCTTTTCATGGCTTCTAACACAGGGGTTTTTCGTGTGTCAAGACGGACGGCTTCGCAGTTTACAGGACACAGGATAAAACCGGAAAAGAAAACCCGAAAACGCCAGGCTTACAGAGTCACTTTCAGCTTTTTTGCTGAACCCCTGAAAAACCGTCAATACTTGAATATCCCAACATGTTGTGTTAAGAGAGTGAAAAATAACAATATATAGGGGTTGAACAAATGAAAAGAGTGAAAAACAGTGCTGTTCCGTCGGGATTGGGAGACCCCGTTGTAACCGAAAATGCCCTGACCGTTTTAAAACGAAGATACCTGGCCAAAGACGCGGAGGGGATCCCTGTTGAAACGCCGAAAGAAATGTTCTGGCGGGTGGCCACCTTTATCGCCAATGCGGATAAAACTTATGATGATAAGGCGGACATCGAAACCCTTGCCAGGAAGTTTTATGCCATGATGGCACAATTTGATTTTCTTCCCAATTCTCCGACCCTGATGAATGCCGGGCGGGAGCTGGGCCAGCTTTCCGCCTGTTTTGTCCTTCCCATCAAGGATTCCATGGAGAGTATTTTTACCACGCTGAAGCATGCGGCCCTCATTCACAAGAGCGGCGGTGGAACGGGCTTCTCATTTTCAAATATTCGTCCTCACAACGACATGGTCCTCTCCACAAAGGGCATTTCAAGCGGGCCGATTTCCTTTATGCAGGTATACGACGCCGCTACAGAGACAATCAAGCAGGGCGGAACGCGGCGGGGCGCCAATATGGCAATTCTGAACGTGGACCATCCGGACATCATGGAATTTATCTCGGTGAAAAGCGCGCGGGGCCGGCTTCACAACTTTAATCTTTCCGTCGGGATGACGGCGTCTTTTATGGAAGCGGTTAAAAATGACAAGCCATACGACCTGATAAATCCGCGGTCAGGGGAACCCTTCCGCCAGTTGAATGCCTCGGAGGTCTTTGACCAGATTATCCACCACGCCTGGGCGGGCGGGGAACCGGGCATCGTTTTTCTCGACAGGATGAACAGCGATAATCCCACACCGGTCCTCGGAAAAATTGAAAGCACCAATCCCTGTGTATCCAGGGATACCTGGGTAATGACGGCCGAAGGGGCCCGGCAGGTAAAAGACTTGATAGGACATTCCTTTCAGGCACGTCTGAACGGACAGGACTTCATGTGCCCGGAGGGATTTTTTTCTACAGGGCAGCGGCCCCTCTTCGAGTTACAGACCCACGAAGGCTATCGACTGCGGCTCACATCCAACCATCCCCTGCTGCGGGTTGATAAAATGACCCGTACCCGCCTGGAAACCTCTTGGGTAGAAGTCGGCAAGCTGACCCCAGGTGACCGGGTTGTCCTCAACGCTCATGTCGATAAGCCTTCCTGGCAAGGCTCCGGTTCCTACGAAGAGGGATATCTCCTCGGCTTTTTAATCGGAGATGGCACCCTGAAGAAGGACAAGGCGGTCCTCTCGACCTGGGGGGATGGTCATAACGGAATCAAGGGCATCATGGCGGAGGCACTGCGTTGTGCTTCGACCCTCAAACATCGCTCCGATTTCAGGGGATGGACGCACCTTGCCGACCGGGAAGAGTATCGGCTGGCAAGTGCCCCCCTGCGAGACCTTGCTTTTGCCTATGGCCTTGAAGTGGGCAATAAGGTTCCAAACACGGGAATTGAGCTTGCCTCGAGCTTGTTTTACAGGGGTTTCCTGCGAGGCATCTTCGACGCCGATGGTTCCGTGCAGGGGAATCAGAAAAAAGGGGTAAGCGTTCGGCTTTCACAATCGGACCTCGGAACCTTGCAGGTGGTTCAGAGAATGCTCCTGCGCCTGGGGATTTCGTCCCGCATTTACGAAAACCGGCGGTTAGAGGGAAAAACCCTGTTGCCGGACGGAAAGGGAAATTACGCCCCCTATCATGTCCGGGCACAACATGAGCTGGTTGTTTCAAAAGCCAATCTCGAATGTTTTGCCAACATCGTTGGTTTCTCGCACAACGGGAAAAAATATCGCTTGGAAAACCATCTTTCTGCCTACAAACGGCGCCTGAACCGTGAGCGTTTTGTTGCCACCATAAAAGACATCGTCTCCGCAGGCCGCGAAGAAGTCTTTGATTGTCGGGTCCCGGGCGCCAATGCCTTTGACGCCAACGGGTTTGTTGCCCATAACTGCGGTGAACAGCCATTGCTTCCCTACGAATCCTGCAACCTCGGATCCATCAACCTGAACCGGATGGCAAAAGGCGGCGCAATCGACTGGGATAAATTGCGCGAGACGGTCCGCCTGTCGGTCCATTTTCTCGACAATGTTATCGACATGAACCAGTATCCCCTTGAAGAAATCGCCGACATGACTCGGGGAAATCGAAAGATCGGCCTCGGCGTGATGGGTTTCGCCGACCTCCTGATTGACCTCGGAATCCCCTATAATTCAAAGGACGCGCTTGCGAAGGCCTCGGAACTGATGAAATTTATAGATACGGAGGCCCTGAGCGCGTCGCGTGAACTGGCGAAAAAACGGGGCGCCTTCCCGAACCTGAAACAGAGTATCTACGCGGACGATACCACGCCACCCCGGAACGCCACACGCACAACCATTGCCCCCACAGGGACCATCAGCATTATTGCCGGGTGCTCCAGCGGTATCGAACCCCTCTTTGCCCTCTGTTTTACACGAAACGTCATGGATAATGACAAACTCATGGAGATCAATCCCGTATTCAAGGCAGCCATGGAAAGGGAAGGCAGGGCAGGAGAGACCCTGTTCAATGAAGTCCTGGAAACCGGGTCAGTTCAGTCCCTGCCTTCTGTCCCGGATGAGATAAAACGCGTGTTTATCACGGCCTACGACGTAACACCCGAGGACCATGTCAGGATACAGGCGGCCTTCCAGACGTTTACGAATAACGCGGTTTCAAAGACGGTAAATTTCCCCGCGGACGCGACCGAAGCGGATGTGCGGCATGTCTATATGCTCGCCTGGGAACTTGGCTGTAAAGGTGTAACGATTTATCGGGATGGATCGCGGGAAGGGCAGGTCCTGACGCAGGGCCGGGAGTCGGCCGTGACAACAGAAGAGGAAGACCATGTAAAGCGGCAGCGTCCGCCAGTGCTGACGGGACGAACCTATCAGATGACCACGGGATGCGGGGCACTGTATGTCACCATCAACGAGGATGAAAAAGGAATTTTTGAGCTGTTCAATACGATGGGAAAAGCGGGGGGGTGTGCGGCGAGCCAGTCGGAGGCAATCGGCCGTCTCGTGTCTCTGGCATGGCGGAGCGGTATCCCCGCGGACCCGGTGATTAAACAGCTCATCGGCATCAGCTGCCATAAGCCAGCGGGGTTTGGCGACAATAAAATCCTCTCCTGCGCGGACGCCATCGCCAAGGCCGTCAGACTTCACGCCTATGGAAAACTCTCAAAGGAGGATACGCACGCCAATGGAAAAACCGGCGCGTGTCCCGAATGCGGTGGGACGGTAGAACACGAAGGCGGCTGCATGGTATGCCGCTCCTGCGGCTATTCAGAGTGCAGTTAAGGGCGCGTCCCGGCGGGTTCTTTCCGGTGATACCATAAGGGAAAGACCCTCATCATGGACGCACAACCCGTGGGTTTCTTATTTGAACCCCTGCCCGATTTTGCTGGGCCTGCCGTTGCTTTTCTGATGAAGGCCTTTTATTAATAGTATAACCTTGTTTTGAAATTTGTCAAATAAAAAAAGGGGAAAAATGAAAAAAAATCCCGATTTGTTTCCTCAGGCGCAGGAGGCCGTCTATCTTGTTGATGGTCACTCTATGATTCACCGTAATTATCACGCGATACGCGCGCTGACAAATTCGCGGGGATTTCCCACCAATGCCATCTATGGCTTTATCCGGGGCATGCAGAAACTGCTGGATGTTTTTCAGGTTCGGCACATTCTGATCGCCTTTGACGCGAAAGGCCCCACCTTCCGGCACAAGCTTTTTGAGAAATACAAGGCCCAGCGCCCCCCCATGCCGGATGACTTGAAGGTCCAGATCCCCTATATCCTGAAAATTGTCGAGGCGCTTGGCATCCCCTCGACGCAGCTCGAAGGATTCGAGGCCGATGACCTGATCGGAACGGCCTCGGAGTCGCTGGCTCGAGACGACCGGCAGGTTGTCATCGTAACCATGGATAAAGATATGCTTCAACTCGTCAACACCAATGTCCGGGTCCTGGACCCAAAAAATGACACCTTGCGGGATGCCGAGGGCGTCGTGCAGCGTTTTGGGGTCCGGCCGGATCAGATTGTTGACCTGCTGGCCCTCATGGGAGACACCGTGGATAATGTCCCCGGTGTCCCCGGGATTGGGGAAAAGACCGCCCGCAAATTGCTCCTCAAATTTGATTCCTTTGATGGTATCTATGAAAACATCCACGACGTAACGCCCCCACGTATTAAAACGCTCCTGGAAACCTATCAGGAGCAGGCCCGTCTGAGCCGGGAACTCGTCACAATTCGCCGGGATGTTCCCCTCGAAGTTCCCCTTGAGGGCCTGGAGATAAAACCGGCGGACGAGGCATGGCTGTATGAAACCTATCGGGAGCTGGAATTTTTCTCAATGCTGAAGGCGTTATCCCGAAAAGACGCTGCGGTTTCCGTAAACTACGAGGCGTATGAAACGATTCACACCATGGCGGCATTGACGGCCTGGATGCATGGAATCAGGCCCGGCCATCCCTTCGCGATAGACCTGGAAACCACCTCGAAGGAACCCCTTCATGCCGAAATTGTCGGAATTTCAATGGCAACCGCCCCCGGAAAGGCCTGTTATATCCCCACCGGGCACGCGGACCCCGCCGGAACATCCCAGCTATCCCTTGAATCGGTTCTCGATGTTTTAAGGCCCTGCCTTGAAGACCCTGCCTTTCAAAAGGCCGGCCAGAATCTGAAATACGACACGCGTGTTTTAATGAACTACGGCATCCCGTTAAACGGAATCACCTGCGATTCCATGATAGCGGATTACCTGCTCAGTCCCACAAAACGCACCCACGGCCTGGACACCCTGTCTCTTGAGCACCTCTCTCACGAGCCCATCACCTTCAGCGAGGTAACGGAAAAGGCGCAGGCGGGGGAGGACTTTCGCCGGGTTCCCATTCCCGCCGCGACCCGTTACGCCGCCGAAGACGCCGACCTTGCCCTGCGGCTGTGCGACCTGCTGACCCCTGACGTTCATGAACAGGGGATGAAAGACCTTTATGAAACCATCGAACTTCCCCTGATTCCCATTCTTGCAGCCATGGAGCACCGGGGCGTCAAGGTGGATCTTTACCATCTGAACGACCTTTCGAAGGAATTGGCGGGACGGATGGGAGGGCTGGAAGAACAGATTCACCAGCTGGCAGGGGAACCCTTCAACATCAATTCCCCCAAACAGCTTTCAACAATTTTATTCGACAAACTGGGTCTCAGGTCGATCAAAAAAACAAAAACGGGGCGCTCCACCAATGTAGATGTCCTCAAGCTCCTCTCCCTCGAGCATGAATTGCCGGCGCTCGTCCTGGAATACCGAAGTTTCTCAAAACTGAAATCCGGTTTTGTGGATGCCCTGCCGAAACTGGTGGACCTGAAAACGGGACGAATTCACACCTCCTTTAACCAGACCATCACCTCAACCGGGCGCTTAAGCAGCAGCAATCCCAATCTACAGAACATCCCCATCCGGGCCGAAGAGGGGCGCCGCATCCGCGAGGCCTTTATCGCGGAACCCGGAAATTTGATTCTCTCAGCGGATTATTCCCAGATCGAACTGCGGATTCTTGCCCACCTTTCCGAAGATCCTGTTCTGATTCAGGCCTTCCTCAACGGCGAGGATGTGCACGCCCGGACCGCCTCGGAGATGTTCGGGGTTGCCCTTGACGACGTAACACCCGAACTCAGGCGGCGCGCCAAGGTCATCAACTTCGGCATCATCTACGGCATGAGCGGCTTTGGTCTGGCAAAGGAGCTGGGCATCGACCGAAAAGAGGCAGAGACCTACATCGCGCAGTACTTCACCCGCCTGAAAAGGGTCAAGGAATATCAGGAAGAGCTGATTGAGCACGCGCGGGAAGAGGGGCTTGTCCGCACCCTCTTTGGAAGAATCCGGCCCACCCCGGAATTAAAAAGCCGCAATTACCAGCAGCGTGAATTCGGAATCCGCACCGCCATCAACGCCCCGATCCAGGGAAGCGCCGCGGACATCATCAAAAAGGCCATGATCGCCATACATGCCCGGCTCAAAACAGAGAAAATGGCTGCCGACATGGTGCTTCAGGTCCACGACGAACTGGTATTCGAAGTCAAAAAAAACCACGCCGCCGCGCTGGAGGCCCTAGTAAAAGAAGAAATGGAGCACGCCGTTTCCCTGAAAGTCCCCCTGAGCGTAGGCATCCAGGCCGGCAAAAACTGGCGGGAAGCGCATTGAAAAAAGGCTAAAGGCTAAAGGCGAAGGGCAAAAGGAAAACAGGGCGGGGGAAGGCGTTATTTCTCTTGGCACGCACATTAAAACTTGATTCCACACCTCTAACACGATACGGCATTAATTATAATTACAATTGAAGATTAT
>JANTFN010000029.1 GCA_024763435.1 Thermodesulfobacteriota bacterium
TGCTTTCCTTAACAAGGACAGGAACTGTCTTCAAGGCATACTTATAGAGCCTGTGTCCCTCCATGGTCAGAAACAAATCATTGCCCTGATAATTGGGATTTCGCGATTTCTCCATTCGCAGCATATGGCTGTGACGATATGTGTCGGAGCGCGTGGCGTGCGATACTATGCCCGCTTTTCCCCCCGTTTCTCTTCCCTCTATAATGGTAGCACCCGCGCCATCGGAATAAATCATCGCGTCACGGTCACTCGGATCATAAACTCTTGATAATATTTCGCTGCCAATAACCAGGGCCCTCTTTGCCAGGCCTGTTTTTATGAAGCAGTCGGCATGAATCATTCCCTGTATCCAGCCGGGACATCCGAAAGGGAGGTCATACGCCACGGTCCTGGGATTTTTGATTCGGAGTTTGTTTTTAACCCGCGCCGCAATGGTCGGGACAAAATCGGAGCGTCTGTTTCCCGGTCTGATATCTCCAAAATTGTGCGCGCAAATAATATAGTCAAGGGTTTCCATATCGATCCCCGCGGATTGAATCGCCTGCTCCGCGGCGAAAAAGGCAATATCAGAGGTCAGAAGGTCATCTGTTACATATCTTCTCTCTTTGATGCCCGTTATTTCCTCAAATTTTTCTGTAATCTCACTGCCGGGTTTGTCTATTTTTTCCCCGTTTGGTTCATAAAAAACATGATTGAGAAAATCAGCATTTTTCACGATTTTCTCCGGGATATAACAGCCCGTCCCGACGATAACCGAGTGTTTTTCTTTATTCATCCTGATGCCACATCCTTTCATTCATCAATTTCAGAAACGCGATATAAAATACCAAAATACCACAAAAACCAAAACCTCACGATGCCTTCCTGTGTAGCCGCGGCCCGGGAGGGGCAGCACATCGCACAAAATTTATAACGCTACAGCGTCGAAGTAGCAATCAAAGGCTTATTTGTCAAGACCATGCCCCTTTTTTACCAGGGTAAATCCGTTTTTAAGGCAAACAGGTCGCGCAAATCCCACCTCGCCGCATGGGCCTGTTTCCTGAGACGATGTCAGGTTTTTCCGGCCCGGAAAAGATCCGTTAAAAAAATTATTTTGCCGGGGTTGACACCCCCAAAATGATGTCTATATTATCAGCACTCACAAAAGGTGAGTGCTAACGGGTTGTCATGGAAAAAATTGCAGAAGGAGGTGACATTTTTTTCAATTTAAATAACCTGTTCAATACAACAAATAAAAACGAAAGGAGTTGAAGAAATGAACATCAGGCCATTACAGGATCGTGTTATTGTCCAGCGCTTGGAGGAAGAGGAAAAAACGAAAGGTGGAATTATTATTCCGGATACGGCAAAAGAAAAACCTATGGAAGGCAAAATTATTGCTGTCGGTAAGGGAAAGGTTCGTGAAGACGGGAAACTCTCCCCGCTGGATATCAAGGTTGGCGAAAAGGTTCTCTTCAGCAAATATGCTGGAACGGAAATAAAAATTGAAGGCGAGGAATATCTGATTATGCGTGAAGACGATATTCTCGGCGTGATCGAATAAACATATTAACTATTTAGAGGAGGAATAATATCAATGGCTGCAAAAGAGATTAAGTTTAATCAGGAAGCCAGACAGAAAATTCTGGAAGGCGTGAACAGCCTGGCAAATACCGTAAAAGTGACCCTCGGCCCGAAGGGCCGGAACGTGGTCATCGACAAGACCTTCGGGTCTCCCCAGATTACCAAGGATGGCGTAACGGTTGCCAAGGAAATCGAGCTGGAAGACAAATTTGAAAACATGGGCGCTCAGATGGTCAAGGAAGTGGCGAGTAAGACGAGTGACAACGCGGGTGATGGAACGACAACCGCAACACTCCTGGCCCAGTCCATTTACAGAGAAGGCTCCAAGGTTGTGGTTGCCGGCGCGAATCCCATGGATGTCAAGCGGGGAATCGACCAGGCCGTTGAGGTCGTCGTGGGAGAGTTGCAAAAAATGAGCAAACCCACCAAGGACCAGAAGGAAATAGCGCAGATTGGTTCGATTTCCGCGAACAGCGACGAGACCATCGGCAACATCATTTCCGAGGCCATGGACAAGGTTGGCAAGGAAGGCGTGATTACCGTCGAAGAGGCCAAGGGAATGGAGACAACGCTGGATGTCGTTGAAGGGATGCAGTTTGATCGCGGCTATCTGTCCCCCTACTTCGTAACCAATCCGGAGAGAATGGAAGCAGTTATGGAAAGCCCCTATATCCTTATCAACGAAAAGAAAATCAGCAGCATGAAAGACTTGCTTCCCATTCTGGAGCAGGTTGCAAAGATGGGAAAACCCCTCCTGATTATTTCGGAAGACGTGGAAGGTGAAGCCCTGGCAACCCTCGTCGTGAACAAACTGCGGGGAACGCTGAATGTTTGCGCCGTCAAGGCCCCCGGTTTTGGGGATCGCCGGAAGGCCATGCTCGAGGATATCGCTATTCTCACCGGTGGCCGGATGATTTCCGAAGACCTCGGCATCAAGCTGGAAGGTGTGCAGCTTGCCGATCTCGGAACAGCGAAGAGAGTTACGATAGATAAGGACAACACAACGATTGTAGATGGCGGTGGTTCCGCGGAAGATCTCGCCGGCCGGGTCAAACAGATTCGCGCCCAGATTGATGAAACAAGCTCGGATTACGACCGTGAAAAACTCCAGGAGCGGCTGGCAAAGCTCGTGGGTGGCGTGGCTGTTATTAATGTTGGCGCGGCAACCGAGACTGAGATGAAAGAGAAGAAGGCACGTGTTGAAGACGCCCTGAACGCGACCCGCGCGGCCGTGGAAGAAGGGATTGTCCCTGGTGGTGGTGTTGCCCTCCTGCGAACCATTCCGGCTGTTTCCAAGCTGAAACTTGATATTGTAGATCAGCAGATTGGTGTCAATGCGATCAAACGCTGTCTCGAAGAACCCCTCCGTCAGATTGCCAATAATGCCGGCAAGGAAGGGTCTGTTATCGTTCAGAAGGTTATGGAAGGAAAAGGCGACTTCGGTTATGACGCACGTCTCGATGAGTTTACGCAGATGATTAAAAGCGGGATTATTGACCCGACAAAGGTTGTCCGCACGGCTATCCAGAACGCAGCGAGTGTTGCCTCTCTCATGATTACGACTGAAGCCATGATTGCTGAAAAACCTGAAGACAAAAAAGGCCCGGCCATGGGCATGCCTCCGGGAGGCATGGGTGGCATGGGTGGTATGGAAGGCATGTATTAATTCGACAGAGTCGAAACAAAAAAGGGGGCACATTGCCCCCTTTTTTGTTGACCGGACGGCGGGTTTCACGTAAGATGGGTATTAAAGGGGATGTTGTGGAACACAAGAGCATTCGACCCATGAAAATCATAAGGCGCGTTTTGAAAAAAACAATCGGGGTTGTCATGCCGCTTGGGGCAGTTATGGCACTGGCGGTGTATCCTGTCTTTGCGGGCGTGCCCCTTCCAGTCGCCGTGAGTATTTCCCCCCAGGCCTGTTTTGTCCGTCATATCGGCGGTACGCGCGTTCGTGTCTTTGTCATGCTTCCTTCAGGGGCAAGCCCGGCGACCTATGAACCAAAACCCCGGCAGCTCCTGAGGCTTTCAAAGACATTGGCCTATTTCCGCATCCGTGTCCCCTTTGAAAATGCCTGGATGGGAAAATTCACGTCAGTCAATCCCAAAATGCGGGTTGTTGATACTACCCGCGGGATTTCCGAAAGGCGTCTTAACGACCCCCACATCTGGCTGGCACCCGCCCTCGTTAAGGTTCAGGCGCGGACGATTTGCAAGGCGCTGTCTGCCCTGGACCCGGCCTCCAGAAAATTTTACGAGCAAAATCTCGCGCGATTCGAGGAGAAGCTAAGCCTCCTGTCTGAAAAAATAGAAACCCTTTTCCGGGGCCTTAAACGCCGGACCATTGTTGTTTATCATCCCTGCTGGGGTTATTTCGCTCAGGAATTTGGCCTGAAACAGATTGCCGTGCAACACGAGGGGAAAAGCCCGGGCGCCTCGGCCCTGGCCGGTTTAATCACCGCCGCCCGGAAAGCCCACGCCCGCTGCATTTTCGCGCAGCCCCAGTTCGATACGCGCAGCGCCCGTATCCTTGCCGGCCAAATTGGCGGCAAGGTTGTTTTGATTGATCCCCTGGCAGAGGCTTGGGAAAGAAACCTGCTGGACGTTGCCGGCAGGATGGCGGCCTGCCTTGGAAAATAGCGGGGAGAAAATGGACAAAAAAGAGCCTGTTATTCAGTTACGGCATGTTACCGTTTCTCATGACGGACATCCGGCCCTCGAAGATATTTCTCTGACCATTTTCAAGGGGGATTTGCTGGGGATTATCGGCCCGAACGGCGGGGGAAAGACCACCCTTTTGAAGGTTATCCTTGGCCTTGCCACCCCCCTGCAGGGGCAGGTTGAGGTCTTTGGGGGCCCCCCCGCGCGAAACCGGCATCGCATCGGGTATGTTCCCCAATACGCCGAATTCGATCCCGATTTCCCGATTTCCGTGGAAGATGTCGTCACGATGGGATGCCTGAAATACCGGAGGCTTAACAAAAAAAAGATGCCCGTTTGCGTGGAAAAGAGCAGGGAAGTAATGGAAAGGATGGGTATCTGGAAACTCCGAAAACGGAAAATCGGCGGCCTTTCGGGCGGGGAAAAACAGCGGGTTCTTATTGCCCGGGCCCTGGCGATGGCCCCCGAAATTCTCTTGCTCGATGAACCCACGGCGAGTGTGGACAGCCACCTGCAGGCCACCGTGTATGATCTCCTCCTGGAACTGAATCAAACCCTGACCATCTGCCTTGTTTCTCATGATATCGGGGTTATCTCCGCCTATGTCAGGACACTGGCCTGTCTAAACAGGCGCCTGTTCTACCACGGCGAAAAAGAATTGACCAATGAAATCCTCATGAAGACCTACCGATGTCCGGTTCAGCTCATTGCCCACGGGGTGCCGCATCGCGTTTTAAAGGAACACGGGTAAAAAAGAATGGAACTGCTGCATCTTGAATTTTTTCAAAACGCCCTGCTTGCCGGGGTGCTTGTCAGTATTGCCTGTGGGATTATCGGCACCTATGTTGTCACAAACCGGATTGTCTTTATCTCCGGCGGTATCGCGCATGCGGCCTATGGCGGCATCGGGTTAGGGGTTTTTCTCGGTATTAACCCGATTATCGGGGCCGTTGTTTTCAGCCTCCTTGCGGCCATGGGGATGGGGAGCGTTTCCTACAACACGCGCCAGCGGATGGATACCGTCATCGGGGTCATGTGGGCCGTGGGAATGGCCATAGGAATTATTTTCGCCGACCTGACGCAGGGGTACACTGCCGGGCTGATGAGTTACCTCTTCGGGAGTATCCTGACCATCTCAAAAACGGACCTGATCCTGATGGCCGGGTTGAATCTTATTATCCTTGTGATAACGGTCCTGTTTTACCGTCAGTGGCAGAGTATCTCCTTTGACCGGGAATTTTCAGAGATTATCGGTATTCCTGTCAGGTTTTTTTACCTTCTGCTGCTTTCCCTGACGGCCCTGACCGTGGTGATGGTGATGCGGCTGGTCGGTATTATCATGGTCATCGCCCTTTTAACGATTCCCCCCGCTATCGCCGAGCGTTTCTGCGTCTCTTTGAAGGGAATCATGGTTCTGGCCTGTTTCCTCGGGATAGGTTTTACCGTCGCGGGGATGCTGATTTCCTTTTATCTCAATCTCACCTCGGGAGCCATGATTATTCTGGTGGCCGGGGTGGCCTATTTCATTTCTCTCTCGATAAGCCCGAAAGAGAAGACATCGCGGGAAGACTGAAAAGGAGAAAACAAAATGGAAACACACCTGCCTTTTTTTGAACACCCTTTGGGCAAAACGTTTCACCATTCCGGAACGTTCCATGGGCACTGGCATGAGGAAGGGGCTGAACGCATCCGGGATGAAAGCCCTGTCGATGGCGCGGCCCTTGGCCATGTATCCGTAACAACAGAAAATGACTATGAAGAGACCATTCAAAAGGCACAGGAGGCCTTCCTTGTATGGCGCAGCATTCCCGCCCCGAAGCGGGGAGAGATTGTGCGCCAGATGGGCCTGCGATTCAGGAAATACAAGGCGTCTCTTGGCCGGTTGATTACCCTCGAAATGGGTAAAATTCTCCCGGAGGGGGAAGGAGAGGTCCAGGAGTTGATTGATATCGCGGATTTTGCTGTGGGGTTGTCCCGTCAGCTCTACGGGATGACAACCCAGAGCGAGCGCCCCAGCCACAGGTTGTATGAGCAGTGGCATCCCCTCGGCCCCGTGGGTATCATTACCGCCTTCAACTTTCCCGTGGCTGTGTTTGGGTGGAACGCGATGATTGCGCTGGTCTGCGGGGATACCCTGATTTGGAAACCCTCTTCCAAAACCCCCCTCTCCGCCATTGCCGTGATTCGTATCATGGATGAGGTTCTGAAGGAAAATGACCTGCCAGAGGGAATTGTGAACCTGGTTACCGGGCCGGGGGCGGCGACAGGGGAGGCACTGGCGGGAGACAAGAGGATTCCGCTGATCAGCGCAACGGGAAGTGTCCGTATGGGAAAACACGTGGCCCGGGTTGTGGCGGGAAGGCTCGGAAGAAGCATCCTCGAACTGGGAGGAAATAACGGGGTAATCCTTATGGAGGACGCCAATCTGGAACTGGCCCTCCAGGCGGTTTTGTTTGGGGCGGTGGGAACAGCGGGCCAGCGGTGTACCACGATTCGGCGCCTGATGATTCACGAGGGAATCCTGGATCAATTCAGTGAACGCCTCACCGGTGCCTATCGCGCCATTCAGGTCGGGAACCCCCTGGAGCCCCGCACATTGATGGGACCGCTGATCGATGGTGAGGCCGTCGCGCAGTTTGAAACGGCCGTGGAAACGATTGTAAAGGAAGGGGGCAAGATCCTGTCGGGCGGCAGGGTGCTAAAAGAGGGATCTTATGCTGAGGGTTTTTACGTGGAACCCACCCTTGTCCTGGCGCATCCCGAAATGTCCATGCTTCAAAAAGAGACCTTCGCGCCCATTTTATACCTCCTGCCCTTCAAGACACGCGAAGAGGCCATCTCATTGCACAACGCCGTATCCCAGGGGCTGTCTTCCGCCATGTTTACGCAAAACCTCCGCCATGCCGAGACCTTTCTCGGGCCGGCGGGCAGCGACTGCGGAATTGCCAATATCAATATCGGGACCAGCGGCGCGGAAATCGGCGGGGCCTTTGGGGGGGAAAAGGAGACAGGCGGCGGCCGTGAGGCGGGCAGTGACGCCTGGAAAGCCTACATGCGCCGTCAGACCTGCACCCTTAACTGGGGTGAGGATATGCCGCTGGCGCAGGGAATCCGGTTCGGGAGCGGCTGTACCACGTAAAAGAAGTATTCAAAAAAACGGGGACCTTTTAAGGCCCCCGTTTTTTATTTGAGGTTTAAAGAGAATCAGGAAGCTGATGCCGTTTTGGGGGCCTCCTGATTTGGTTTGCCAAGCAAAATAACACTTTCAATCACCATCCATATTTCGAGGACAAAGACAATCAACCCGACGACAAACAGAAACCAGTCGCCTTTGTTAGCGAATTTTGTCAGGTTGAGAATCATTGCCCAGCCGGTCATAAACAACATGAAGATCAGCGGAATGCCGGAATAGATAAGGGATTTCCCCTTCCTGGCGAGATAGACGGTAATCACGAGCAATGCCAGGGCAGCCAGCAGCTGATTGACCGTTCCAAAGAGTGGCCACAGTCTCAGGGCTCCTTTCCCGTTGCCCGAGTAGAAGGCAAGAATAACAGCAGTACCCACTGCGATGAAGGTGGCCACGTAACGGCCTGACAGGAAATCGAGGTTCCAGTCAGTGGTCAGTTCCGAGACAATGTAGCGCTGCACACGGGTTGCCGTATCCAGGGTCGTGCTGGCAAAGGAAACCATAAACACACCCATAATGGTGATGGCAATTGCCTTGGGAATCCCGTAGGCCTCCATCATATTGGCCGCGCCAAAGATAACCGCGCTGAGCTTTGACTTCAGACCTGCTGCTGCCGCCCAGCTGGCATAATGCTGCGTAAATGCCGCGGCGCCGGTCAGGGTTTGTCCCTTAACGACGAGGGCCATCCCCAGGCCACCTGCTACAGCGGCGATAACCAGCGTGGAGAGGGTTCCTTCCATTAACATAGAACCATATCCTACGAACAGGGCATCCTTTTCGCTGGCCAACTGCTTTGATGACGTTCCGGAACTGACGAGACTGTGGAAGCCGGAAATCGCGCCGCAGGCAATCACCACAAACAGGAAAGGCCAGACAGGCGGCGCGCCCTTGGCATGCAGGTTGAAGGCCGGGGCCACGACAGCCGGATGGGCCACGATGACACCGATAAACATCAGGGCCAGCATGATAATCAGCTCATGGGCGTTGATGTAATCCCGGGGCTGCAACAGGCTGGTTACCGGCAGGGTCGAGGCAATAAAGGCGTAGATGAACAGGATGATAATCCACACCTCTATGGCGTTGAGTCCGAACATCCCCGGCATCTTCAGGGGCCAGTAGGCCCCGATAATAATCGTCACATACATGGCAATAACAGCGACGACAGCCAACCAGGTTACATTCCCGTTTTTCTTGTAGACCATGTATCCCAGCCATACCGCAATGGGGATCTCAAACCAGACCGGAAAGACCGCTTGCGGATACCATACAAACAGGATGGCGATAATCAGGGCAAAGATCGCGATGACAATCCACAGTTCAAAGAAGATGATAAGCAGAAAAAGGGTCCGGACCCGCGGGCTGATAAGCCCCGTCGCCAGTTCACCAATCGATTGCCCCTTGTTTCGTACCGAGACAACAAGGGAACCGAAGTCATGGACCGCCCCGGCGAAGATGGATCCCAACAAGACCCACAGAAGGGCTGGGACCCACCCCCAGATGATCGCGATGGCAGGGCCCACGATGGGTCCCAGTCCCGCGATGGAGGTGTAATGGTGTCCGAACAGGATCTCTTTTTTTGTTGGGACATAGTCCACGCCGTCGTTGAATTCCACCGAGGGAACCGTCCGGTCGGGGTCGATGTTAAAGATTTTTTTCGCAAGAAACTTGCCGTACGTATGGTACGCGATAATATACAATACAAACACAATCACGCACATTAACAGGGTATTCATAAATGTTCCTCCTCTTTAAAGCAATAAAAGTTAAGATGCTTAAATCTTTATGTCACCTCCTTTTTAGGGTTTAAATTAAATACCGACGTCACGCATGGAATCCCGGATATCCATCAGATTCTTAAGATACACGGAATAACCCTCCGCCTGATATTTCTTTTCCAGTTTTTCCGCCTCTTTTTTGAAGTTTTCTGTCTGGATCATTTGGTGCCCTTTATCCTCTGCCATGGCCTGGACCTTATCGGTTGGCGCCTCCCTGTAAACAATGATACTTTCGGCGTTCTTCCGTGAGGCATTTTGATAAAGATTCTGGACATCAACGATACCCGGTTTCTCAATATACCCGATAAAGATATTCTTCTCCGCCATAAAACTCACCTCCTTTGTTATAAAACATTAGAAAATACGCTTCTAATTGAGCGGTATCACCTCCTCCCTTCTCAACAGCTACATGGGGTCGCGCATTCCGTCTCTGACCTCTCCCAGGTCTTTGATGACAACGGAAAACCCCCTGTCTTTATAGTGAGCGCCAAGCTCCTTTACCTTTCTTTTAACCCTTTTGGCCTCAACGAGTTCAACATCCCCGTGCAGGGCCTTTATCTTTACATTATAGGTTGGGGAATCCCGAAAAACGATAATTCCCCGTCCCCCCTTCCGCGCGATGTTCTGCGCCATATACTGCACATCCACAATGCCCGGTCGGGGCACATAACCAATCATGACAAATTCGGATGACATCGTTTTTTCTCACAGGCTGTTCAGCAGACATCCCGCATCATATCCCGTATATCCATGAGGTTTCTCAGCTTGACGGTAAATCCCTCCGCCTTGTAATGTGACTCCAGTTCCCTTGCCTTGCCGGCAATATCTTCCGCCTGAATCAGCTGGACGCCCTGCTGATTGGCCATGGCCGCCACGTTATCCGCGGGGGGAACACTAAAAACAATAATACTGTCCGCGTTTTTCCTTGAGCCGTTCTGGGCCATATACTGGACATCAACGATTCCCGGCTGCTCAATAAAGCCGACAAAGATTTTTCGCCTCATCCCCGGGACCTCCAGTAAAAAACCGTTTCGGGAACAGTTTCCCCGAAACGGTTATCATCAGAACGAGCCATCTTTTTCCCGTCCATTCTTGCCTCCTCCAATCCCTGATGGGCTATACTTAACTCCCATAACGCAAATGATTCTGTTTGTCAACGCAAAGAATGCCGGCTTTTTGCTATTTCATATACCCCACCTTTTTTAACTGGGTGTAAATATTTTTCCCCTGTTTGATACTTTTGAAAATAAGTGCGGAGGTCATGGTCGCCGAGGTTACGGCATCCGTTTCTTCGTTAAACTGAACAGGCTTCAAAACACTCCTGCCCACAAAGGATTTTCGGGTTTTTTTCACCTCTGCTTCATTGAAGAGCTTGTTCCCCTTTTTGGGGAATTGAATCGGAAGCAGATCCCGGATGGTCCCCTTCCGATCAAACACATAGATAAAATAGACGTCATGGCAAACATCGCAAATCTTCCCCTCTGCCCCGACCACGGCAAACCAGGTTTCGGTGACGCCCCCTTTTTTGAGTTTGATAGCGAAAACCTGCTGGGGTTTCCTGACTTTGATTTTGAGTTTGGTTATCTTCTCGACCTTATAGCCCATCGAGGTAAGCCTATCGATACCCATCTTTCGAACCTTTTCTTTTGTCATGTGCGGGTCCATCAGATGATACGCTGACGTGTAGTTTTGCTTCGTTTTGGCGAGAGCAACGCCCGTAAGGAGCTTGTGAATCCTGTCAAGAAAGCCTTCCGGGGTTTTAATCATCCCCTTTTGGGCATATTTAACAACGAAATTTCCATTCTCTCTTTTTAGAATCATGATAAAAGGGGTAGCATCGGGGTAGCCAATGTTCTCCATGGCCACAAAATCCCTGTCGGGGATCATCGGGAAGGGAACTTTCTTTTCCTGACGAAATTTTTCCATATCTTTCTCCCTGTTCCCCACACCGATAGAAAGCAATTTGACCCGCCCCTTCATATCGGGATCTTTTTCAATGGCCTCATAAACCTTGTCTAAAATAGGGGCCTGCATTTTGCAATGCAGACAATGGACGTTCATAAATTCCACAACCATGGCGTCGGCCTTCACTTCCTTCAGGTAGAAACCGGATTTGTCCGCTATACCAAGATAGTTCTGGTCTGTTTTGGCCCTCGGGGCAAACAGCTCTGTTTCGGGAAAATTATCGCCAGCCTTGATCAAAGGGATAGAATCATCGTCGCCGATTCCTCCCCTGCTTGAATAGGCAACCCCTTGAAAAAACCAAACCCCTGCCGTAATCACCAGCATTAAAGCAAATAATTTAGGGCCTGCTTTCTTAAACACGCCTCCTCTTTTAAACATCATGCCCTCCTTTTGTATCTCGTTTGCGATTTACTGATTCGCTTCCCTTTCCACTTTTTCCTTAGAGTGTTTTCAACAAGAAAGGTCTTATTGCGTGTACCCTTCTTTTTTCAGCGCTTCAAACAGCTTACCCCCTTTTTTGACACTCTTGAAAATAAGGGCGGAGGTCATGGAAGCGGATGTTACAGAATCCGTTTCAGGGTTATACTGAATCGGCTGTGTTACATTTTTCCCGACAAGGGCCCGCCTCATTGTTTCAGTATCGTTCTCATCAAACGGTTTGTTCCCGTATTTTGTGATATGGATCGGAATAAAATCCTGAATCGCTCCCTGCCGGTCAAACAGGTAGATAAAATGAATATCGTGACAAATATCACAGACCTTTCCCTCGCTTCCAAGGGTGGCGAACCAGGCATCCAGGCCTGTTTTTTTGCGTATTTTTAAAAGAAAAACCTGCCGAAAACCCTTAAGTTTCAAGGGATCGATTGCCTCTGTTTTTATCGCTCTTGTTTGAAGACTTTTCGAGATAAGGCCCTTTATCTCGTCTTCCGTAACCCCGGCATTCAGGGCCTGGCGAGCGGATTTATAGCCCTTGTCCTGGGCCGCCAGAGCAGCACCGGCAGCGACCTGCCTGATTTTGTCCAGATATTCCCGATGCTTTTCAATCAGGCCAAGGTGGGTATCCTTAACAATAAACTCCCCACTTTCTTTCTTGACAATAATGGTAAACGGTGTCCCCCCGGGATAACCGATATTTTCAAAGGCGACAAAATTTTTGTCAGGGATCATCGGGAAAGGGGTTTTTTTCGTCTGACGGAAGTGTTCCAGCTGAATCCGGTTGTTTCCCACGCCGATTCCCAGCAT
>JANTFN010000030.1 GCA_024763435.1 Thermodesulfobacteriota bacterium
GGTCTGGCTTATAACAGATTTAAAAATGTTTTGCAAGGCCGGCGGAAGGCCACAAAATCTTCAAGAGGCAACACGGGTCAGAAGTTCCCTGAAATCACTCAATCTGATGGGTTTTTGATAATAATAAACTCCCATTTCAGACGCAGATGTTTGATAATGCTTCGTCAATGCAATGACGAGCGGCGGCTGAATACTTTCCTTATGCAGCCTTTCAATAAATCCTTCATAAACGCCCTCTTCTTTAAAATTAATCAGCAGGACATCAGCTGGCGCGGACAACATATCAAGGGGTATTCGCTTGTTGACCTGGAACCGTTTATATGAAAGCTGATTTGTTCCCAGGATGATTTCAAAAGGACTTATCCCTTTTGTATCGTCAAAAATAAAAAACCTGTGTTTTTTCAGGGCGGGACTATACCAGACCGCTTGGGAAGGTTCTTCAGCAATACCAAGAGACTGTTCGAAAAAGCCAACTTGCTTCCTGAGCTCTTCACATAGAGGGTTAAGTGCCACCATATTGAGCGTTTCAATATCGCTGGAATACTTCATGTCTCCAACAAAGGGGTCGCCGCCATCCCCTATCCCAAGGAGTTTTGTTAGATTATCGGCAAAACAGACAATGCCTGCAAGAAGAGGGGTGGAAGGATTACTGCTTTGCCTTGCCAGTGACGGGGCATGGTGATAGCGTATCCCATCCCGAATAATCCCGGGAAGATTCCAGTGCCTTGCGAGCCAGAATCCTATATCTGCATGCGTCAACCCAAGTTCATTCTTTTCAACCTCAACCTGAACCCGGCGCGTATCCAGCGAAATAGTACGGATCTCTTTATAACGTTCCGTAAAATAGTCATACAGAATAGTTTTTCCAATATCATGCAGAAGCCCCACAACAAAAAGCTCTTCTGTATTTCCATACCTCAGTTTTTCTCCCAGAAGCCGCGCGCCTACGCCACAGGCGATATTGTGTTTCCAGAAATTTAACCCCGTGCCTTTTTCTTCTCCCTTGTTTTTTATGAGGTTTGAGAAAATAGAATAGCCGAGAACCAGATTTTTCACCTCATTGAATCCAAGGATGACAACCGCTCTTGAAACTGTCGTAACTTTTTGGGCCAACCCGTAAAAACTCGAATTTGTTATTTTCAGTATTTTCGCGGTTAGAGAAGGTTCACTGGTAATAATTCGGGCCAGATCCCGGGCACCTGTATCCTGTTGATCAACAATACTGAGTATTTTCTGGACCACATCCGGTAGGGGCGGAAGGTCATCAATTCCCTTGATAATCATTTTAACGACATCGCTGTCGAGGGTCTCTCCGCTGTCATCATCCTGCAGGACATAACGGCCCGTATCGCCGGCATCCGGCGGTGGTTGAAGCGGCTGAATAGGAAAAATATCAAGAATCGTTTTTTCTACATCTGAAGATTGCCAGGGGAAAATAACGGCAAAATCTATGAAATCTGATGTAATGGCCTGCCGTCGGATATCTGGACGGGTCTTCGGGACAAGGAGAAGAACCCTGACATTTTTGAGTTTCCCCTTTACCCGTTTCGCGAATTCCATCCCGGAAACCTTACCAAGGCGTTCATCAATAATCATGCCCTGATAATGGGCTTTGGCCAGCAGGGAAACGGCCTGAACCGGATCAGCCGCACTGTCAATTTCTACGTTGAATCCCTTAAAAAGCCTTTTAACCTCTTCACGAACGGGTAACTCAGAAGCAATCAGAAGAATTCGGGTCGCGTTCATGGCATCTCCTGTAGAATCACGGTCTGGGGTGATAGGCCTGATGCACCTTAATAAGATGCTCCCGGGTAAGGTGCGTGTAAATTTGTGTTGTTGAAATATCGGCATGCCCCAGCATCATTTGTACAGACCTCAGGTCGGCACCTCTTTCAAGCAGGTGTGTGGCAAAACAGTGACGAAAGGTATGGGGACTAATCTTTTCCCTGACATTTCCCAACATAGCGTAATGTTTAATAAGTTTCCACACGCTCTGGCGGGAAAGGGGCCTCCCAAGACGTGACAGAAACACCTCTTCCCGCAAAGAGGCATTGGAGACCTCTCCGCGCGTCTCATCACAGTAGGCCCTCAGGCAGGTCAGGGCCGTCTGGCCCACCGGAATCAGGCGTTCCTTGCCTCCCTTCCCCAAAACCTTGATAAATCCCTGGTCCCAGAAAATCCCCTGAAGGGGCAGGTGAACGAGTTCGGAAACGCGTATTCCCGTGGCATAAAGGAGCTCCAGGATAGCCTTATCTCTTATCCCTTTCGGCGTTGCAGTATCTGGTTGTGACAGAATTTTTTCCATAGCTGCCACGGAAATGACGTGTGGAAGCGGGTCATGCAGCCGAGGTGTTTGGACTTCTACCGTTGGATCCTGCGTAACGCGACCCCTTTCAAGGAGAAAATGGAAAAACCCGCGAATGGCGGAAAGCTTCCGATTCAGGGAACGCTGTTTCAGGTTTTTCCCCTTCTGCTCCCTTAGAAAACTCAGAACCACTGTCATATCTACATCATCAAGGGCCCTGTCACCCATGGCATCAAGATAGGTTAGAAACTGCTTCAAATCCCGCTGGTAACCAGAAACGGTATGTGGTGAAAACCCCTTTTCCATCAACAAAAACCCCGTAAAATCATTCAATTCGCGAGGCAGGGTTTCATTCATGGTATTCGTGTCCCTCATTGTCTTAGCCCACAAACCTACTTCATGGAAATAATTTCTACCCTGTCCGGATCGAGCCCGTCAAGATCCAAGCATACTGCCGTGCGCCTGCCGGTTAAATACCCGCACACCTCTCCCGGATTAACACACAAACATTTTCCTTCCCGATAAACCTCAAGCGTGTGCGTATGGCCAAATATAAGTAAATCAAACTGCCCCGATTTTGCGAGGGCATCCCGCAGGGGATTTATATGATCCACAAGAATTCGCCTGCCATCACGATTCAGTACTCTATTTCCTTCCTTTATTCGACCCCCGGAAGCGGCGGTTAATCCTTTTATCTCCCCATCATTATTGCCCAAAACTCCCAGCCAGTCACAGGCAAGCTCGCTGAAAGGTCTGAGAGAAAAAGGGGCACAGTAATCCCCCGCGTGGATAACAAAATCCACCTGACGGGCATTAAACGCCTCCACAACCCGCGTGATAGCCTCTATATTGTCGTGTGTATCTGAAAGGATACCAATCCGCATTCCGCCTTACCTCCCCGTATGCCCGAAACCACCGGCCCCTCTCGGAGTATCCTGTATCGCATCAGAGGCCATAAATACGGCGGGGACCACCCTCGAAATAATCAACTGGGCAATCCTGTCTCCATCCTTGATCCATACATCTTCTTCCCCCAGGTTAATCAGCAGGGCCTTTATCTCTCCCCTGTAATCAGCGTCAATTGTTCCGGGAGAATTCAGCAGCGTAATTCCTGAACGAAGCGCCCAGCCGCTCCGCGGGCGCAATTGTCCTTCATATCCGTTTGGAATCGAAAGGGAAAATCCTGTCGGAATTAACCGCCGTTTCCCGGGTTTAAGGCAACAGGGCTCCGGGAGGCAGGCCTGGATATCCCAACCCGCAGCTTTCTCCGTCGCCTTTTTTGGTATTCTGTCCCTGTTTTTTGCCGTCAGGGAATGAAATAAGATTTCAACAGTTTCCATTTCCAGGTGTCAGAAAGGTAATTTCAGGTTATGTCCCGGCCCCAGGGCGGTCATCGCAAACTGATCCATCCTTAAAAACTGTCCCGCTGCGTCAGAAATATCTTCAACGGTCATCGTATCAATTTTTTTCACGACTTCTTCAACAGGGACATGGCGCTCAAAATATATTTCGTCTGTTGCGAGTTTGTTCATCCTGCTGTTGGTTCCTTCCAGGCTTAAAAGGAGATTCCCCTTCATCTGTTCCTTGACTTCTTCCAGTTGCCCGGGCCCAAGGCCATTTTTCTTTACACGGTCGATTTCACCCTGAACCACATCCACAATTTCATTAAAATGGCCCGCCTGGGAAGACCAGTTAATAGCAAAAACCCCTGTGTCTCTGAAAAAATTCGCGAAGGTATAAATCGAATAAACAAGTCCCCGTTTTTCACGAACCTCCTGAAACAACCGGGAGCTCATACCACCCCCGAGAAAGGTATTCAGGGCAAACAGGGGATACCGCTGCTGGTCTACCCGCGAACAGCCCTTTCCGCCCCAGCAGACATGGAGCTGTTCCAGCTCCTTTTGGTGGTGGCGAAATCCATTAATGGGTTCAACAGGTTTGTCGTCTTTTGGCTTTTTGCCGTCATAAGGAGACGCGCCAAAATACTTTTCCGCAAGTGTCAGAACCGTATCCCTGTCGGCATTTCCCGCAATCGACACAATCCGTTTCGAAGCCCTGTAACGCCTGTCAAAAAAAGTCAGAAAATCCTTCCTTTGAAACCCCTCAACGCTCTGGGTTGTTCCTGAAATAGAAAATCCCAGTGGCGTCTTTCCCCAAAGATTTCTGCTGAAAAGTTCATGGACATAGTCGTCGGGACTGTCTTCCACCATCTTGATTTCCTGGAGGATGACCATGCGCTCCTTTTCAATATCCTCGGGTTTAAAGAGGGAATGGTGATAAATATCGGACAGGATATCAAATCCCTTTTCAAGGTGTTCCCGCAGAACTTTTACATAAAAACAGGTAAATTCCCTGCCGGTAAAGGCGTTGATAAACCCGCCTATTTTGTCTATTTCCCGGGCAATTTCAAGGGCACTCCGCCTGGATGTCCCCTTAAAGAGCATGTGCTCAATAAAATGCGTTAATCCATTTTCATCAGGCGTTTCATCTCGAGACCCGGTATGCACCCACAACCCAATACAAACGGATGAAACCTCCCGCAGGGGTTCCATGACCAACTGAACACCATTGGTCAGCTGGTCCCTTGAAACCTTTTTTGGCATAGCTTTAATTTTATTTTTTCCCCTTCAACTCCCGCAAAGCTTCCTTTCTACTGAGTCTTATTTTGCCGTCCCTGTCAACGTCAATGACCTTAACCGGCATCTGATCTCCTTCCTTCACAAAACTATAGATATCATTTATCCGTTCTTCCGCAAGCTGGGAAATATGGACAAGACCGTCCGTTCCCGGAAAAATTTCGACAAACGCCCCAAAGTTCATAACCTTTCGAACCGTGCCATCATAGATTTTTCCAATCTCGGCCTCCTGGACAATCTCTTCGACGATGGCAATGGCCTCTGCCGCCTTTGCCGCATCACTGGAGACGATTTTTACAATCCCTCCGTCCTCAATATCAATCTTGACGCCTGTCTTTTCAACGATACCTCTGATAACCTTTCCGCCAGGTCCGATAACCTCCCGCACCTTATCCGGATTAATATTCAGGGTCGTAATTCTGGGGGCATATTCAGAAAGGGCTTCCCGGGGTTTCTCCAGGGTTTCCTTCATGATACCGAGAATGTGCTGCCTGCCGGCCTTTGCCTGGTGCAGGGCCTTTTTCAGAACTTCTCCGGTAATCCCCCCTATTTTTATATCCATCTGCAGGGCCGTGACGCCTTCCTGACCGCCAGTGACCTTGAAATCCATATCACCCGAATGGTCTTCATCTCCCAGGATGTCCGACAGGACAATAACCTCGCCGTCCTCCTCTATCAACCCCATGGCAACACCCGCGACGGGCTGCGAAATGGGAACCCCCGCGTCCATGAGAGACAGGGTCGTTCCGCAAACCGTTGCCATCGAGGAGGACCCGTTGGATTCCATGATCTCGGAAACAACACGGATTGTGTAGGGGAAATCACTGGCATCCGGCAGGACGGGCGTTAAGGCCCGCAGCGCCAGCGCGCCATGTCCGATTTCTCGGCGGCTTGGTGACCGCAGCGGACGCGCCTCGCCAACACAGTAAGGCAGAAAGTTGTAATGTAACATGAAGGTCTTGTAGCCCTCTTCCATAATGTTATCAATCTTCTTCTCATCGTCCGACGAACCAAAGGTTGTTATCACCAGGGCCTGGGTTTCTCCGCGCGTGAAGATGGCGGAACCGTGCGTCCTGGGAAGTGTTCCAACTTCACAGGTGACAGGGCGTATTTCATCAAATCCCCTTCCGTCAATCCGTCGTTTTCCCTTCACAATCATCCCGCGCAGTATTTCCCGCTCCAGTGTTTCAAAGTAGCGCTTCGCGGCAGTCTGAAAGGGCTCATACGCTTCCGGGAGGTCTGCGACGATTCCCGCAAAAACTTCTTTCATCTTTTTCTGGCGTTCTATTTTTACAGGAATTCCCAGGGCCTCTTTGACAAGCCCACTGGCCTTTTCCCGCATCCACGACATAAATCCCTCATCCAGTGGGTCGGGCTCAAAGACACGTTTTTCTTTTCCAAGTTTTTCCGCCATTTTCACCTGCACCTCAAGGAGAGGCTGCATGGCATCATGACCAAAAAGTATCGCCGCAACCATATCATCTTCCGAGGCAAAATCCGCGCCTGCCTCCACCATCAAAATAGCGTCTTTACTCCCGGCTACAACGAGGTCAATATCACTCTCCGCACGCTGCTCTTCCGAGGGAAATGCTATAAACTCGCCCTTGATACGCCCCACGCGGACCGCTGCGATAGGCCCATCAAACGGAATATCCGACAGCGTCAGGGCCGCGGACGCCCCGACAATACCCAGGGGCGAAGGGTCATACGCATTGTCAAGCGACAGTACCGTGGCAATAATCTGGGTCTCATTTTTATACCCGTCAGGAAAGAGGGGCCTGATAGGCCGGTCTATCAACCGGGACGTCAGTGTTTCCCGATCTGAAGGCCTGCCTTCCCGCTTAAAAAAACCTCCCGGTATTTTACCCGCGGCATAGGTCATTTCCTGATAATTCACGGTGAGAGGAAAGAAGTCCAGCCCTTCCCGTTTCGATCGTTCCGATACAGCGGTAATTAGAATAACCGTATCGCCATGAGTCAGCAAAACAGCACCATCCGCCTGTTTAGCCAACCTTCCCGTCTCTATTGTAAAGGGATGCCCCCCAACTGTTAAACTTTCTTTAATTTGCATAAATCCATTTTCTCCTGTTTGATGTGATCATATAACGGCAACAGATCAATCGGGCATATCCCGACCCCGTTTTTTTCTATAACGGGATAAGCCGCCATACTGGTTAGTTTCTCTATCGCCTCAGCCCCAGTTCGCCAATTAGCTTTCTGTAGCGTTCGATATTCTTTTTCTTCAGATAATCGAGAAGCCGCCTGCGCTGCCCAACAAGTTTCAGCAGCCCGCGTCTTGAATGAAAATCCTTCTTATGAACCTTGAAATGCTCTGTCAGGTATTTAATTCTCTCCGTCAGCAGCGCAACCTGAACCTCAGGTGATCCTGTATCCGTTTCATGGGAACGGAACTTTTCAATCACCTCTCCTTTTCTCTCTGTCGTTAAAGTCATTTTTTATTTGCCTCCTTTTTTCACTTCATAAAATTATTGCCATAAAACCTTTTCCAGTTCATAAATAACCGGCGAAAGGCTTTTTTCTCCCTGTTCTTCTTCATCCCTTCCAAACCGGCTCCGAACAACAGCCGCCAGGATTCCTTTCCGGGACACTATCTTAATAGGTTCTTTCGCTTTTATCAATGGCAGGTCATAACGTTTCACATCCGTCCATTGAATACCACGTCCATGGATGATTGAATGAATTATTTCATCGGGGACAATAATCTCTTCCAGGAATGTCAAAACGTCTCTGTTACTTAAAACCCGGCGCCATCTCTCTTTCATCTCCAGGGCCTCCAACTCTTCAAGATCGACGGCGTTTTCAAGTCGGAATTCCCCGCTTTGGACTCTGCACAGATTTAAAAGCACTGCGCCGCACCCAAGCACCTTTCCCACATCATGGGCCAAGACCCGAACATAGGTTCCCTTGGAGCAGGAAACAGTGAAATGGAGATTTACCCCTTCAAGGGCCTCCAGGACAAACGAAAATACCTGAACCTTTTTTTCCTTCCTCTCAACCTCTTCCCCCCGTCTCGCAATTTTATAGAGGGGAACCCCCTGAACCTTTCGTGCTGAATACATGGGAGGAACCTGATAAATTATACCGGTAAACCTGTCAAATATTTTCTGAAGGTCACCTTTGTTAACGGCAGGCGGCACGACTTCTGACAGGATCTTGCCCGATATGTCCAGCGTATCGGTTTCAATACCCAATTTTATTACTCCCCTGTAAACCTTTAAATCATCCTCAAAGTAGGGAATAAGCCTTGTCCCCTGGAGCAGGGCAATAGGAAGTACCCCCGTCGCAAAGGGATCCAACGTCCCGATATACCCGGCCTTTTTAATCCCGAACAGGCGTTTTACCCTGCCAAGAACACGGTTGGAAATCATTCCTTCCGGTTTATTCAGAACTAAAAATCCCCCATTTTTAACCCCGCTCATTATTCTTTTTCCCTTAACTGCTCGCAGATTCTTCTTAAAACAAGTTCTCTTACAATTTCAAATTCCCCGTCAACGGTGCATCCGGAAGCATTCTTATGGCCGCCACCCCCGAACGTTTTTGCAACACCCGCCACATCCGCGTTTCCCTTGGACCGAAGGCTGACACGATACTGATTTTCGGCCTTTTCCCGGAAGAAAACACTTACAAGTACCCCTTCGATTTCACGTGGATAATTTACAAATCCTTCCACAATACTCGGATTGATGTCGTCTCCATCAAACATATCGCGGGTCACAACGAGGTCGGCAACCTGGCCGTCACAACTCATTTTCAACCCTTCCAGCGCCCTGCCAAGAACCCTGAACCTTTCAAGAGGATAGCTTTCACAAGCCCGCTCAGCAACTTCCCCGGGGTTAACACCCAATCCGACAATCTCCGAGGCAATCCGCAGGGAACGGCGGGTCGTGTTACGATAGCGGAACCCCCCGGTATCCGTCAGGATCGCCGTGTACACACACATCCCTATCTCTTTGGAGGGATTAATGTCCAAGCCCTTTATCAATTCATAGACCAGCTCCCCTGTAGCCGAGGTCTCCCTGACAAGCGATAAATCCCCAAAACCCGTGTTGCTCTGATGGTGATCAATATTGATAACAAAAGGTGAAAACAGCCGAATCTGTTTTTGCAGCCGCCCTACCCTGTCCAGGGTGCTGCAATCCAAGATCACAACGCACTCCGGGGAAAAATCAGGCGGGATATTGCTTTCTATTTTTCCAGCTCCCGGGAGGAACCGGTAGACAGGAGGAACAAAATCGGACAGGCAGACACACACCCGCTTACCCAGCAGTTTCAAGGCATGAAACATTGCCAGGGATGCCCCGACCGCATCGCCATCCGGCTCGATATGCGCTGTAATAAGGAAATTATCCCGTTTCAGTATTTCTTCAATAATCGATGTCATGCGTCATCAGCCTCGGATTTCTTTAGAAGGTGCCGTATCCTTTCCATTTCTTCAAACGTATCATCCCAGATAAACTCAATGGCCGGCGTCGTTTTCAGGGCCACGCTAACCCCAATTTCCCGGCGGATAAATCCTCTGGCACTGTTCAGCCCCTTGAGGGTCTCGCGCCGCTTTTCTTCCCCGCCTATCACGGAAAAATAAATTCTCGCTATCTTGAGATCCCCCGTCATTCTGACATGTGTCACCGTGCAAAATGCTACCCTGGGGTCCTTTACCTTTTTCAAAAGAACCTCAGAAACAACGTCCCGGATCCTCTCACCCACACGAACAGCCCGCTGCCCCTTCATCGTGTTTTAATACCTTTCACCCTTTTCAACAATCAAACCCGTATCCACTGCCGTCACCTGTGCCAGATGAAGTGATTCCATAAAATCAGGGACCTTTTCCACAATCCTTTCCACAACGGCATGGTCACTTCCAACCACGCAATACCCGATACGGGACCGCTGCCATAACTCCTGCATTGCCACTTCTGACACAGATACAGGGTATTTATTGCGTGTTTTATCCAGTATCTTCAAGATAATGCTGCGCTTCGCCTTGAGAGATTCTACCCCGTCCATGAAAATATCCACCATGCCATATCCGATAATCATCCCTTCATTCCGTTAAAGACTAACGGCCATATCTTCCATAACATAGGCTTCTATCACATCACCAATCTTGATATCATTAAAATTCTCGATGCCGAGGCCGCACTCATACCCCGACTGCACAACCTTGACATCATCCTTAAAACGTTTCAGGGATGATATTTTACCCTCATAAACAACCACGTTATCGCGGAGCAGATGGACAAGCGCATTCCTGGGAATTTCCCCATCAACAACGAAACAACCGGCAACCATGCCAATTTTTGGGACGGAAAAAGTCGCGCGCACCTCTGCCCGCCCCATAACCTTTTCCTCTTTCTTCGGAACAAGAAGACCCGTAAGCGCCCTGGTCATATCATCAATCACATCATAGATAATGGAATAAACCCTTATCTCAATTCCTTCTTTTTTCGCAAGGGTCCGCGCTTTGGGTTCCGGGCGGACATTAAATCCGATGACAATTGCGTTTGACGCGGTAGCAAGATTGATATCTGATTCGATGATTCCCCCTACGGCCTCGTGAACGACACGAACCTTGACTTCCTCATTGCCAAGTTTGTTCAAGGCTTCACACACCGCCCTGAGGCTTCCCATAACATCGGCCTTGACAATAAGATTCAGTTCCGTAACCTCTCCTTCCCGAATTTTCTCATATAATTCATCCAGCGTCACAGCCGCCTGGGCATCCGCCTTCTCCTCAAGGACCTTTGTATGCCTGTAGGAAGCGACCTGCTTGGCCTCCTTCTCGTTTTTAACCACCTGTATAATATCACCAACTTCAGGAATATCCGAGAAACCAAGGACAACCGCGGCACTGGAAGGACCAGCCTCTTTTATCATCTTCCCCCTATCATTCACCATGGATCTTATTTTTCCATAATGGTCTCCAACAACAAAATAGTCTCCCTTCCTGAACCGGCCTCTTTTGACAATGACCGTCGCGGTAACTCCCCGACTCTTATCCATTCCGGATTCAAGAATAATCCCGCGGCCCCGCCTGCTGGGATTTCCCTTCAAATCCATCATTTCAGCCTGCAGGAGAATCATTTCAAGAAGGCCGTCAATCCCTTCCTTCGTCTTGGCGGAAACCTCGGCAAAAAGGGTCTCTCCTCCCCAGTTTTCAGAGATAAGGCCATGTTCTGTAAGCGCCTGACGCACCTTTTCAGGCTGAGCCTGGGGTTTGTCAATCTTGTTGAGCGCCACGATAATAGGAACATTCGCTGCCTTCGCGTGGTTTATCGCCTCAACAGTCTGGGGCATCACTCCGTCATCCGCAGCCACAACCAGCACAACAATATCCGTAATCTGCGCCCCTCGCGCACGCATTTCCGTAAAGGCCTCATGGCCAGGTGTATCTATAAAAACAACCTGTTTGTTGTCCCCTACGGCAACCTCATAGGCACCTACGTGCTGCGTAATTCCCCCCGCTTCTCCATCCGCGACATGTGACTTTCGAATCGCGTCCAACAGGAGCGTTTTCCCATGATCCACATGCCCCATCACGGTTACAACCGGAGGCCGCGGCACAAGTTCTTCTTCCCTGTCTTCGCTATCCAGCAAGACACCTTCAATTTCCTTCGACGCATCTTCTATATTGTATGAAAATTCCGCCGCAACAAGTTCCGCTGTGTCCGCATCAAGGATAACATCCGCTGAGGTTTCTATTCCCAGCGCATCCAACTTGGCAAAGATATCCTCAATCCGAGTGCCCATCCGTTTGGCCAGTTCTCCCACGGATATTTCATCCAGAATCTTGATAACCCGCTTGATAGCCTTGGCCGGGGCCGTTGTAACTTCCGCTTTTTTCTCTTTTTTATCCTTTCTGTGTTTTCTCGGAAACCGGCGGCCTTCACCTCGGCCCTTACTTCCGGCAAGATAATCATTCATTTCCTTTCTTAAATCCCGCTCAACCCATCGTTTTCTTGCCTTGGGTTTTTTCTTCTGAGCAGCCTTCTTTTTCCCCACGGCCTCCCCTTCTAAAGCAGGGGCCCCAGGCCCGGCAATACCAAAAGGCGCCGTCTGGGCCGGTTTTTCAGCATCAACCGCCGCTTTTACCTTTTTAACCTTTACGGGCTCTTTCGTCTCGGGGAGCTTAATAAACCCAACAATCTTGGCAGACTCCTCTTTTTTCCGCTTCTTCTTTTTGGGCTTCTCGCCCTTTTCAGTCGCCCTCTCTTTTTTAGGCGTCACTGTTTCCTTCGCGACAGGTGCCACCTGGGCCGGTTGTAATTCCTTTTCTACGGTTTCGGGTTTTTCCTGTGCGGCCTCTTCC
>JANTFN010000031.1 GCA_024763435.1 Thermodesulfobacteriota bacterium
GAGGAAACGAACTTGAAATTCACGCGGCGTTCGGCTTTAACCTGCGGTATTCTATTGCTTATCACGGTTGCTTTATACGTCTTTTTCGCAAAGCGGGGCATTTCCTATGCCTGGCACTGGCAGGATGTTCCAAAATACCTTTTTTATTTTGGTAAAAGAACGTCCGAGGACCTGGCGCCGGCCTGGCATATGGGCGCCCTGACCATGGGACTTGTCCTGACGCTGCAGATATCGGTTACCTCTATTTTCTTTGCCATTATTATCGGACTCATTGTCGGTATCGCCCGCCTTTCTGAAGAACCGGTGACGAAACTGGTCGCGGGATTTTATGTGGAACTTATCCGGGGAACGCCACTTCTGGTTCAGATTTATATTATCTACTTTTTTTTCGGGACGATGTTGCGGCTTTCGGCCTTTGCTGCCGGCTCGGCCGCCCTTTCCATCTTCGCGGGGGCCTATGTTGGTGAGATTGTCCGGGCGGGGATCCAGTCCATACATAAGGGACAGATGGAGGCCGCGCGATCGCTTGGCATGAGCTACGGGCAGGCCATGAAGCACATCATCCTCCCTCAGGCCTTCAAACGCATTATTCCCCCGCTTGCGGGACAGTTTATATCCCTCATCAAGGATTCTTCTCTTGTCTCGGTCATTGCCCTTGCAGACCTGACCTTCAGAGCGCAGCAGGCGGTGGCACAGAGCCTGAATGCCTTTGAAATCTATTTTGTTGCGGCCGCCATGTATCTGCTCCTGACATTTACCCTCTCCATGGTTACGCAGCTTGTTGAAAGGAGGTTGGCGGTCAGTGATTAATGCGACAAATGTTTATAAGACCTTTCATACCCCGGACAACCGTACGGTGGAGGCACTGATTGATTTTACCCTTCATGTGGACAAGGGGGAAGTGGTGGTGGTTATCGGCCCCAGTGGTTCCGGAAAAAGCACCTTTCTGCGGTGTATCAACCGGCTTGAAGAGATCGACAGCGGCCAAATAACAGTTGATGGACAGGCGGTTCACGCGCCGAGAAACAACATCAATAAAATCCGGGAAGAAATTGGCATGGTTTTCCAGCATTTCAACCTGTTTCCCCATAAGACCGTGATAGAAAATGTGACCCTCGCGCAGGAAGTGGTCAGAAAGCGTAAAAAAAAGGCGTCGATGAATATTGCCGAGGATCTGCTTAAAAAAGTTGGAATTCTCGACAAAAAAGATGTTTATCCTTCCCAGCTCTCCGGGGGACAGCAGCAGCGCGTTGCCATCGCGCGGGCGCTTGCCATGCAACCGAAAGTCATGCTTTTTGACGAGGCGACCTCGGCCCTCGATCCCGAAATGATCGGAGAGGTTCTGGATGTTATGAAAACCTTGGCCAAGGAAGGAATGACAATGGTTTCGGTCACGCACGAGATGGGATTTGCCCGGGAAGTGGCCGACCGGGTTATCTTCATGGACAGCGGCAGGATTGTGGAAACCGGAACGCCGGAGCACTTCTTCACTTCCCCGGAGAATGAAAGAACCAAGCTGTTTTTAAGCCAGATTCTTTAAGCCCGGGAGCGGGGCCATGAGAGGATCTCTGATGGTCACAGTTTTGAAACCATATTCAGGGAAGCATTTAAGATGTTCAAGTTCGGTTTAGCCTTGGGGGGGGGTGCTGCCAAGGGATTCGCGCATCTCGGCGTTTTAAAGGTCCTTGAAGAAGCAAATCTTATCCCGGACCTTATCGTTGGCACAAGTATGGGGGCCCTTGTTGGGGCGATTTATGCCTGGAAAAAGGATATCGGCGCGGTCAGAGAGCATTTTAAAAGATTTCTTCACAGCGAATATTACGACAGAAAAACCTACCAGAGATTTCGGGAAGTCGACGAGGAGGAAACAGATGGTGTGTGGGTTGCCCTGCGGCACCTGATTACAAAGGGCGTCATCTACGGGAAAACCCTCACCACGCAATCCGTGATTTCCCCTGAAGACTATGAGGAAGACCTGAATATTCTGGTCCCCATAACGAATTTCAACAGCCTGAAAATCCCGTTTGGCTGTATTGCCTCTGACTTGGTGTCAGGCGATGAAGTTCTCATAACGGGAGGAAATATTCAAATGGCCGTCATGGCAAGCTCCGCTATCCCGGGGGTATACGCGCCCGTCGAAACAGGGAATCGTATCCTGGTGGACGGGGGAACCACCAACAAACTCCCGGTTAATCCGGCGTTTCAAATGGGGGCTGATGTCGTTGTTGGTGTGGAGGTTTCCGGTAATCTGGAACGGGAAGAGGCGTTTCACACGGCCCTCGATATTATTCTGCGTTCCAACACAATCACGACTCACTGCCTTGATATCGTACAATCTGTCAACGCCGACATGGTTCTCTTCCCGGAGGTTGATGACCTCCACTGGGCTGATTTTTCCCAGATGGAAACAGCCATGGCGCGGGGGGTACAGATTGCTGAAAAGATGCTCCCGGATATAAAAAGACTTCTCGCAAGAAAAAGACTCGCAAAATCCCTCTGGCCTTTCCGGCATCGGCCCGCCTATTATCCCGCGAAAGAAATATTTATGGAATAGCACCGGCCATCTTGGCCGATTGCTTTGCCCCTGAAGAGGGGTATTAAAACCCCTCGATTCCCATTGATTTTTGATATTTTCGTATATCTTCCAGGGCGCCCATGACAAGGATATGATCCCCCTTTCGAAAGATATAATCGGGACGTGGAATCATCTCCTTTTTGCTCCCGTTGCCGTTCGGGCGTATCAGGATTATCTCAAGGCCGTAGTGTGACCGAAAATCGCTTTCCTGAAGGCTTTTGCCAATCATATTTTCCGGAACGCCAAGTTCATCCATGCGATACCCGCCCCCCACATACAGCCCCTCTGTCAGGTCGGAGAATTTCCTTTTTGACGCGACTGCCATGGCCAGTTCCCTTTTGTGGAGCTCCATCTGGTAGATATCCAGGATCTGCTTCGCGGCGACAAGGCCCGAAAGCTTGTTGCCATCAATAACAGGGATTTCCTCCAGGCCATAATTTCCAAGAATCTCCATAGCCTCGTGGACATTCGCGTCAAGCGGGACGGCTTGTTTCCTCTCAATGACATCCTCGGCAATAATGAGGTTGGCAAGTTCTCCCTTGTCGAAGAGGACCGACTTCAGCTCCTTCATGCTGAAAAATCCATGATAGTCCATGGCTTCATCTACGACAGGGAAGACATGTTGCGGGCTCTTGAGCGCGACATCACAGATAGTTTCAAGGTTAACCGTGTTGTTGAAATAGGTTACTGGGTTTGTCATGACATGGGAAACAGGAATTGATTTCAGAATATTTTCTTCCCGGCCCTCTGTCAGATTAATGCCCTTCAACTTAAGTTTCTGGGTATAAATAGATTCCTTTTTGATATTCGTCGTAATCAGCGTGCTGATAATACAGGAAAACATTAGCGGGATAATGATGTGGTAATTGTTCGTCAGTTCAAAAATAATCAGAATGGCTGTAATTGGCGCCTGGGTCGCGGCTCCCACAACCGCCCCCATCCCCACCAGGGCGTAGGCCCCCGGATCCGCTGTCAGGGTGGGGAAATAGGTGTGAAAAAGAATACCAATCACACCACCAGTTGATGCCCCGAGAAAGAGAGAGGGGGCGAAGACGCCTCCCGAGCCTCCGGAACCAAGGGTTACGGATGTGGCAAGAATCTTAGCGGGAATGAGAAGCAGCAGAAACCACAGGGCAAGGTTCCCGTGCAGGGCCTCGTTGATGGTTTCATACCCGACCCCTAAAAGGTTGGGAATGCCCAAGGCGATAACCCCGATGGCGGCCCCGCCAATTGCCGGTTTCAACCACTCGGGAAAGGCCCACCGGTCCGCGGCGTTTTCGCTGAAATAGAGGAACCAGATAAATCCCAGGGCGACAAACCCTGCTATCACGCCCAGAATAGCGTAGGGAATCAATTCAAAGGCACTGACCAGCTTGTATGCCGGCACGTGAAAGGCGGCAAAATCCCCCTCGAAATAATGAGACATGATCGTTGCCATCACAGAGGAAATCACAATGGGGCTGAAGGCCGCCACACCAAAATCTCCCAGGATAATTTCTACAGCGAACAGGGATCCCGCGATGGGGGCGTTAAAGGCCGCCGCGATTCCACTGGCCGCCCCGCAGGCAACCAGCGTTGACACCTGTTTTTCAGAAAGGTTAAAGGCCTGCCCAATACTTGAACCCACGCTGGCACCAATCTGAACGAGAGGCCCTTCGCGGCCCACCGATCCGCCGGATCCGATACACAGGGCGGAGACAATGGCCTTGATGAAGGCCACCCTTGGGCGTATCTTTCCCCCCTGGAGCAGGGTTGCCAGCATTACCTCCGGGACACCATGCCCCTTTGCCTCCCGCGCGAAGAAATAGATGATCGGCCCGATAATGAGACCCCCCACAACCGGCGCAAGGGCCTTGTACCACCAGGGGAGGTGCCTCAGGGGTTCCAGAAGGGCGATGCCGTTTCCCCCAAAGAACAGTTCCTGGAAGAATCGAATCAAAAAACGGACGCCGACGGCACCCAGCCCCGAGAGAACGCCGATAATAATTGCGAGAAGGACGATAAAAAGGTTTTCATTTCTTATAAATCGAAAATATTTATACCGCATCAGCTTGCTTATAGCATATTTCAATCTCCCTCGAAAGATACCGGGTAGTTATTGTAAAGATCCGTGGCGTCAGCCTAAAGCTACTCAAAAAAAGAGGGTAGCTATCGTTTTTTAAAGACGGGAAAGATACTGTTTAAGGAATTTTCATTCCGCCAGTTTTTGCCCAGGGCTGAAAACAACTGCCATCGTTCGGACAATGCCCATGCATAGAAGCAGGAGGCCAAAGCCCATCAGGGTGCCGGAGGGTATTTTTTCATGTGAGTATAACTTTATGATTAATTCCCTGACAATAAAGATAATGGCAGGGTCAATCATGGTATGTAGTTTAAGACGTCTGGCCTTGAAATATTCGATGAAGCCCTTGAACAGCTCTATCATGACCAGAAAGGACAAAATATCCGTCACTGCCTGGGACAAGTGAACTTTCGTTTGCCCCAGGCTCAAGAAAAAACGTGCAGAATAGATGGTATCTACAAGACCAATAATCAGGACAAGGATGATGTAAATCATCAGGACATTGATGATAAATCTTATCGCCTTACTAAAAAGGAATTGGGTATTTTTCATTTTTACTTCTCAATTTTTGGCTTCTTGAATGATAATATTTTTTAATGCCGCCGAAGAAAAGGAAAGGGGAAATCTTATAATTTGACTGGCTCAAAGAGATATTTTTGTCTTAAACCCCGCATAAGTCAGGGAAAAACCTCCATCCAAACTCACAGGTTAATCAGGATAAATTTACTAAGAAGAACTCACGTAGTCTTCCACTTTGTGGCGCACAATGTTTCCATTGATCATATAGATGACATCCTCGGCGATGTTGGTAGCCAGGTCGGCAATGCGCTCCAGGTGTCGGGATACCAGAAGGAAATGAATCAGGCACTCGAACCGGCTGGGATGTTTTTTAATTCCCTCGTGCACCTTGGCGTACATTTTTCGGTTGATTTCATCCACAATATCATCCGAGGCGCAGACATCCTTTGCCATTCCGGGATCCATCTTAACCAGGGCATCCAAACTGTGAGCCAGCATCATGCGAACATTTGCTGTCATGGCCTTGAAGTCGAATGGGATATCAAGCGGAGGGCGCGAAGCGAGAAACATCGCCCGCTCAGCGATATTGACCGACAGGTCTCCGATCCGCTCCAGGTCGTTGTTAATCTTCAGAACGGCCACGATGAACCGCAGGTCAATGGCCACCGGCTGATGCAGGGCAAGAATCTTAAGCCCCTCTTCTTCCAGATTAACCTCCAGCTGGTCAATTTCATCATCCATCTTTATAACCTGCCGCGCTTGACCGGCATCGCGATTTTCAATAGAAGAAACGGACAGGGTCACGGATTCTTCCACCACGGTGCCTTCAGCAATGATCAGTTTTTTTAGTTTTTCAATCTCTTTTAACAGATGAACCGACATCTTTTCTCCTCGTTATCTATTTCGACCAAGCTCACCTGCCGCTATGGAGCGCAACGGAATAGCGGTCAAGTGGAGCGCTTTGTTGCTGTTCTGTACTTAAAAGTTATCAATTTTATTTCGACCATCCTTCCGATTTAAATATTTCATAAGCCTCTTTTCCCTTAAGGAATTTGATGAATTCTGCTGTTGCAGGGTCTGCCTTTTTGTTTGTAACGATAGTAAGGTCTCGGTATATAACACGTTTCTTTGATAGTTCTACTACATCAGCATCATTAGGATGAGTCAATGGCCAATGGATCCATGTTATCCATGCGTCTGCATTAAGTCCTTTAAATGCTCGAAAACCCGCTCCACTTCCTTTTGCAAAAGAGACGATATTTCTTCGGAAAGCTTTAATATCGTTCAATGAACCAAGTCGACCCGCAACATCTTCCCATACGCCAGTGCCAGAGGTGTTATATACGCCTGCTCCCTCTGTAACAACAATCTTCATCCCTGGTTTAAGTAGGTCATTAAATCCGTGAATATGTTTTGGATTCCCTTTTTGAACAGCGATCACTGCCCTTCTTATATAAATTGGTTCAACATCTTTGCTTTTAAACTCTTTATAGGTTTCAAGAAATGCTGTCATGGATTGCTCAGATGTCCCCCAAATAATATCCGCATTTCTTTTAGCCTTCTCTGTCCATTTTCTTTCGGGGCCAAAGGTCACTTTTACTGGAACGCCAGTTTTTTTCGCAAACAACTTACCGACCCTAATAAATGCGGTGTGAGGACCACCAGCACCGTAAAGATTAATTACACCATCACGAGGTGAATATTTGGGGGTGTCCTTCATTTGAGCAAATGCCATAGTGGCTGTGAATACAATTATGCAGAAACTTACTAAAATTATTTTTACTTGGTGAATTTTCATATTTTCCCCTCCTTATAGTTGGTCTTACATATAACAAATTTATTACACAGAACTGAGCACTGAACAATAGGGACCAAGCAAACAAAAACCTACGTGCATCTTCGCGCCCCTGGATGAAAATATGTTTTTGTTTTTCCCAATTGCCTTTCACCTTTTACCTTTTTCTACCCAAACCGTCCCGTAATGTATTCTTCGGTCTGTTTATTCTCCGGCTTGGTGAATATTTTTTCCGTTTCCCCATATTCCACAATAACACCGCGGTAAAAAAAAGCCGTAAAATCCGAGATCCTCGCCGCCTGCTGCATGTTGTGGGTAACAATTACAATCGTGAACCTGTCCTTGAGATTCACGATTAGATCCTCAATTTTTGCCGTTGCAATGGGATCGATGGCCGATGTCGGCTCATCCATCAGGAGGATTTCAGGCTCCACGGCAATGGCCCGCGCAATGCAGAGCCGCTGCTGCTGCCCCCCGGACAGGGCGGTTGCGGGTTTGTCCAGGTCATCCTTCACCTCGTCCCATAGCGCGGCCTGCTTCAACGCCCATTCCACCCGTTCCATCATCTTAGAGCGGGTCAATTTATAGTGCATCTTCAGGCCATAAGCCAGATTTTCCTTGACACTCATGGGAAACGGCGTTGGTTTTTGAAAAATCATGCCCACGCGGCGGCGGAGCTCAATCAAATCGCATCCCGGGGCAAGGATGTTTTCCCCATCCAGGAGAATCTTACCTGTCGCCCGCTGCTCACGATAGAGGTCGAAAATGCGGTTATAGACCCGGATATGTGTCGATTTCCCACATCCGGAAGGTCCGATAATCGCCGTAACCCTGTTCTCATAAATCTCCAGCGAATTGTCCTCCAGGGCACGAAATCCTCCGTAGTAAAAATTGAGGTCCTTAACAGAAATGATGGGTAACAGTTCCCCGGGCGATATCTTCGCCTTAACCTTGTTATTCAGTTCTTTCAAAGCACCGGCATGATCCATTGTGGCCGGTTTCTCCTCTGCCTGGGCATCCAGCTTTTTTTCGTTATAATAGATGGTTTTAATAACTTCACTCATCCCTTTTTCTTCTCCTTCAGATACAGACGGCTGATAATTGTCGCGGATAAAACCCCCATCATAATCAGCAGGGAAGCCCCCCACGCCTGCTGCTGCCAATCCCTGTAGGGAGACATGGCGTAGTTAAAAATCGTTACGGTCAGGTTGGCCGTGGGCCCGGAAAGGGATTTCATCCAGAAAGGGCTGTTCAGAGCGGTAAAAAGCAGCGGTGCCGTTTCACCGCTGACCCGGGCAATGGCCAGTAAAACCCCCGTCAATAAACCGGACCTTGCCGCACGGAACACGACCTGAAAAGTCACCTTCCATCGGGGTGCCCCAAGGGCCAGGGCCGATTCTCGAAGGGTATTGGGAACCAGCCGCAGCATGTCTTCCGTTGTCCTTACCACAACGGGCAGCATAATCACCGCAAGAGAAACCGCCCCGGCATACCCTGAAAAATGTCCCATGGGGAAAACCATGAGGGCATAGACAAATACGCCGATGATAATAGACGGTGTTCCCATCAGGACATTCGAGGCAAACCGTATGGTCGCGGCAACCTTCGATCTTTCACCAAATTCCGATAAATACACGCCACCCAGAATCCCCAGCGGGACCCCCAGCAGCACGGCCATGAGGGTAATCAGAAGGGTTCCCACAAGGGCGTTGGCCAGCCCACCCCCGGCAACACCAGGTGGGGTGGGAAGCTTCGTAAAAAAATCGATTGAGATCGCGGAAAGCCCCCGGAGAATAACCACCATGAGAATCCATCCAAGAAAAAAAAGGCCAATCAGTGCGGAAAAACCGGACAATCCGACAACAATGGCGTTTGAAAGTTTTCGGAATGTAGCTGGTCGCCGTTGCAATTTACAACCCCCTTCCCGATTTCTTACGCATCCGTTTGAGCCAGAGCTGGGAAAGAATCTGCACGCCGATGGTAATCACCAGCAGAATAAGGCCCAACTCCACGAGGGCGCTGAGATAGAGCGGCTCGGACGCCTCGGTAAATTCATTTGCCAGGGTTGAGGCAATGCTGTTCGCCCCGTTAAAGAGAGACGCTGAAATCCTGTGTGAATTGCCAATGACAAAGGTCACGGCCATAGTCTCCCCCAGGGCCCTCCCCAGTCCCAGAAAACCGGCGCCGACAATACCATCAATACCGTAACGCACGGTAACCTTCCGGGCAACCTCAAAGGTCGTGGAGCCCATACCATACGCCGATTCCTTCAGCTGCACGGGCACCATTCGAAAGACGTCGCTGGCAACAGAGGTGATAAAGGGAAGAATCATCAGGGCAAGAATCAGCCCTGCCGTCAGCATCCCGATTCCCATGGGAGGTCCTTTGAAAAAGGGCAGGTCTCCCCCAATTCCCGCTAAAAACGGCTGAACATGATCCGCCATAAACGGGGCAAAGACAAAAAGCCCCCACATCCCGTAGATGATGCTGGGAATCGCCGCAAGGAGTTCAATTGCGCTGCCCATCACCCGGCCAATGGCGGGCGGGACCAGCTCAACCAGAAAGAGTGAAATCGCCAGACCCAGGGGAACCGCCAGGATCATGGCAATAAACGTGGAAACCAGGGTCCCATAGATGCTGCTCAGGGCCCCGAAATGCTGCTTTACCGGGTTCCAGGCGCTCGAAAAAATAAATTTAAGCCCAAAATGTCTGAGGGAAGGCATGGAAAGATCTGTCAGGGAATAAAACAATCCAATAATCAAAAGGGGTACCACAAAAGCGCTTCCAATGGTGATCCACCGAAAGAGGGTATCGCCCTGTTTGCGCGCCCTTGCCACCGGTTTGATGACTTCAGGCGGGGAGGGAGCGCCCGAAGGCGCCCCAGGAAAAGAGGAGGTTACCTCCACAATGAATTTCCTTTTGTATCCTTGACGGTCTTTTTCCAGGTTGTTTCCACAAGCTGGACAACCTTCTTCGGCATGGGAACATAGTCCAGTTTCATCGCAATCTTGGCACCGTGTTTATAGGCCCAGTCGAAGAATGAAAGGACGGCCCTGGCTGTTTCCGCTTTTGCCTGAACCTTGTAAATCAGGATAAACGACGCGCCTGTAATGGGCCAGCTGTTTTTCCCCGGCTGATTCGTCAGAACCATGTAAAACCCGGGGGCATGTGTCCAGTCGGCATGGGCCGCCGCGGACTGAAAGGACTTGATGGTTGGCGCGACGAAGTTGCCTGCCTTGTTCTGCAACAGGACATAGGCAAGCTTGTTCTGAAGCGCGTAGGCATATTCCACGTACCCGATACCTCCGTCGACCTTCTGAACATAAGCAGAAACGCCCTCGTTCCCTTTGCCGCCAACACCAGCCGGCCAGGAAACGGCCTTACCCGTGCCCACCTTGTCATGCCACTCCTTCGAAATCTTATCCAGATAGTTGGTATATATCCAGGTTGTTCCGGAACCATCGGCCCGGTGTACCACAGTGATATTTTTGCCCGGCAGGGAAAGGCCCGGATTCAACCCTTTGATGGCCGGATCGTTCCACTTTTTTATTTTGCCAAGGAAAATACCCGCCAGCACGTTGGGGCTGAGCTTCATCTTGCCGGCCCCCACTCCCTTGATATGAACGACCGGAACCACGCCGCCCATAATCATGGGAAATTGAATGAGCCCGTGTTTTTCCAGCTCCGCCGCCTTCAACGGGGCATCCGAAGCGCCGAAATCCACGGTTTTGGCCTTGATCTGCGCGATACCGCCCCCGGAACCGATGGACTGGTAATTAAGTTTCACGCCCTTCAGCTTCTGATATTTGTGCGCCCACTGGGCATAAACGGGATAGGGAAAGGTCGCGCCCGCCCCGTTGATGGTCATGCCATACCCGGCGTGCGTCATGACAAGCACAAAAGCCGTCATAAACATGGCTGATAAAAACTTCTTCATTTTTTTCTCCTTTTTCCAACTTAATTTTGTTATATCTTTGTTCATGTTTGTTAGAGTTTTATTAGAGCTTGATTAGATTCCAACAAAATCGCCCCTTAGAATTTGTATTTCAGGTCAACTTGGATACGGTCGAAGTTCTTGGAATCATAGAGCCCCCGGTCATTGAGAAAATAAGTGGCCGCCAGTTTCCAGTTCCTGGCAAGTTGGAACCCGGCGCTGAACTTATGCCCCTTGCCGTTCGTGCCGCCGCCGATGAAGTCGGAATCGGAAAAGGCTCCGACTGTGGCATCAGGTTCCACCCGACGGTAGTTGTAATTGAACTCCCAAGAGTACTTTTTCTTACATTTCCCAACCTTAAAGCCGATCAGCCAGCCATTTTCTCCAGGGTCCGTGTTATAGACATAATCCCCATACACCGCAATGGGAATCTTCCTGAACTTCGTTCCCACCTGTGCAAAAGCCTCCAAAAGGTTGTAGTCATAGATATAGTTTCCATTTGCATCCAGTGTATTGCCAAACCCGTATTTCCCTACTGTAAAAAAGGCGGGTTGGCCTTTTGTATGAACATATCCAAAATATCCAACGCCTGCGGTGATTTTGAACTTACGAAAAACCGGTTTGATACCTACCTGACCACCGAAGAGCCCTGTATCCGTATTTCTCAACCGTGATCTAACCCAGAATCCCCCGACATTAACAAAGGGATTTATATCGCCAAGTTTTGCTTGATAAGTCACAGCTCCCCCCTCCGGGTTCAAATCGTCATCCCAGATCAAAGAACTTGATTTAACCATCAGAAATGGGTTTTTCATCTTTCCCAGGAGGAGATGTCCCTGGTTTCCGCTGGTGTTGGCAAAGGCGGGATGCCAGTCCGTATACGCCAGGTCAAGCCAGAAATTTTTACTTGAGAAACTTCCCGTTAAAGTCTGATTGGTTGACACTGGATCCTGTGAGCCACTGGCAAGGCGTAAATAAAAATTCGTCGTGTCGTTCACCTTTGCATCCATCCCGATACGCGCACGAATCC
The DNA here is from genome assembly GCA_024763435.1 of Thermodesulfobacteriota bacterium. GTDB lineage: Bacteria > Desulfobacterota > S145-22 > S145-22 > S145-22 > JANTFN01. The sequence continues at coordinate 11,916 of JANTFN010000031.1, forward strand.
GATTTCGATTTACGCTACTCTTCCCCTGCAGATGAATGTATTCATACCGGTACCGGAAATCGCCGTGGAGCTTGATTTTTGAAACCCATTCAGGAATCTTCGGTGTCGAAGACATGGCCTTTTTCTGGTTGGTGACCTCGACCTCCACATCCTTCTGTTTCGTTTCAATCTGGGTGAGGCGTCCCTTCAACTGATTGATTGTTTGAGTTTGTTGTTCAATGAGTTTT
>JANTFN010000032.1 GCA_024763435.1 Thermodesulfobacteriota bacterium
GAGGCATTTCAGGGTTTTTGACGAGGCCCTCTCCAGGGTCAGGCACCTGATATGTTTTTCGGTAAAATCGAATTCCAATATCGCCGTTCTCAGGCTATTCAGCAGCCTGGGAAGTGGCGCGGATATTGTTTCTGGGGGCGAGCTTTTTCGCTGCCTTAAGGCGGGTATATCGCCGGGTAAAATTGTCTTTTCCGGGGTCGGCAAGACCGATGCCGACATCAGCTATGCCCTTGATGCCGGGATTATGATGTTCAATGTGGAGTCCGGGGAGGAGCTGGAAAGGATTAACAGGATTGCGGCAGGGAAGTCCATGAAGGCACCGGTCGCGATACGGGTTAACCCCAACATAGATCCTGAAACGCACCCGTACATTTCCACGGGTCTGAAGAAAAACAAGTTTGGAATCGATGTGGATCGCGCGATTTCCCTGTATAAAAAAGGCAGAAGCTACCCGTCTCTAAAAATGAAGGGAATCGACTGCCATATCGGATCGCAATTGACCACGCTTTCCCCCTTTGAGGAAACAGTTCTGAAACTGCGGGAAATCATTACGGCGCTCGCGGCAGAAGATGTGGCTATTGAATGGGTGGACATGGGCGGGGGCCTGGGCATTACCTACAGGGATGAAACCCCGCCTTCGCCGGCCGCCTATGCCGAAACCATTGAAAGGGCAGCGCATGGCATGACACAATCCTTCATTTTTGAGCCGGGGCGCGTCATGGCAGGAAACGCCGGGATTCTGATAACACGCGTGCTGTATGTCAAGGAAGGAGCGGAAAAAACATTTATCGTCGTAGATGCGGGGATGAATGATATGATACGCCCCAGCCTCTACAATGCCTATCAGGAGGTACAAGCCCTGAAACGTGTAAACGAAACGATGAAGGCCGATGTGGTAGGACCCATTTGTGAATCAGGGGATTTTTTCGCAAAAGACCGCGTTATCCCGGCGGTTGTCGGAGGGGATTACCTGTGTGTCATGAGTGCCGGGGCGTATGGATTTACCATGGCGTCCAATTACAATTCAAGGCCGCGGCCCGCGGAGGTTCTTGTGAACGGGGGGCAATTTCACATCATCCGCGCGCGGGAAACTTACGAAGATTTGATCCGGGGAGAAGCCATTCCCCCGTGGATGAGATAGGAGAGAGCAGTGACAGGGGAACAGAAAACAGACAGGGGTATCCCGTTTACAAAGATGAGCGGCAGCGGCAATGACTTCATCTTTATGGATGGCATGGACGGGTCTCTTGCATGGATTGAAGGGACTTGGGCCCGCAATGTTTGCCGTCGCGCCTTGTCCGTGGGAGCGGATGGTCTGGTTATCCTGGAAAAGGACACGACGTATGATTTCGCGTGGCGTTTTTTCAACAGTGACGGATCCATGGCAGAGATGTGCGGCAATGCTGGGCGCTGCGCGGCACGATTTGCCTTTGAAAAAGGCATTACCGGATCGTCCATGACCTTTTTGACCGAGGCGGGACCCATTCGTGCTGAGGTCAAAGGAAACCGCGCAAAGGTTCAGTTAACGCCGCCGAGATTGATTGATCCGGATCTGACGCTTCAAGTAGAGGATCGCAGCCTGTCTCTTTTTTACATTGACACGGGGGTTCCGCATGTGGTTTTCGAGGTAGCGGATGTTGACACGTTTCCCCTTTTAGAGGTAGGGAGAAAAATTCGATATCACGAGTCCTTCTCCCCGGCTGGAACAAACGTCAATATTGTTAAGTTTGTGGATGCACATACCCTTCAGGTCAGGACCTATGAACGGGGTGTTGAGGACGAAACCCTCGCGTGCGGGACCGGCTCCATGGCATGTGGTCTGATGGCAGCGCTGAAGAAAGGGGGCGTGTCGCCTGTTTCCATCAGGACGGCAAGCGGGGAGACGCTAACGGTGTCGTGGGAAGGAGAAGCGACATCCTGGGCGCCGGTTTACATCGAAGGAAGGGTAAGGCTTGTATATGAGGGATTTCTGGCACCGGATGCCTCAATGGTATAAAGGGGCCGTGTCGGATCATGATTAAAAAAAGGGGGGTTAAAATGAAATTTCAGGGAAGTATGGTTGCAATTGTTACGCCTTTCAAAGATGGAAAACTGGATGAAAACACCTTCAGGGGTCTGATAGAATGGCATATCGCCAGCGGTACCGACGTGATTGTTCCCTGTGGGACAACAGGGGAATCCGCCACATTGAGCCACGCGGAGCATGACAGGGTTATAGAGCTGACGGTTGAGATCGTCAATGGACGTGTTCCCGTCCTGGCCGGTACAGGGTCCAACAATACGGTAGAAGCCATTCGCCTGACGAAACACGCGAAGGAAGCAGGGGCGGACGGGGCGCTGCTGATTACGCCTTATTATAATAAACCCACGCAGCAGGGGTTGTATGAACACTTCAAGGCCATTGCGGAAGCGGTTGATTTTCCCCTCGTTCCCTATAATGTCCCGGGAAGAACGGGACTGAACATGCTTCCCGAAACGGTGGCCCGCCTGTCTGAGATTAAAACAATTGTCGGCATTAAGGAGGCGACGGGGTCTGTGCGTCAGGCCAGTGAAATCATTGCCCTGTGTGATGAATCATTCGCGGTCCTTTCCGGAGATGACTTCATCAATTTTCCAATGCTTGCCGTGGGGGGGAAAGGATTTATTTCCGTAACCGCCAATGTGGTTCCGCAGGATGTCGCGGGCCTGTATGATGCGTGGGCCGCGGGAGATATCGCGAAGGCACGCGCGCTTCATTATAAAACGCTCCCGCTTCATACCGCCATGTTTTACGAAACAAATCCAATTCCTGTAAAAACCGCCCTTTACAAAATGGGGAAAATCGGACCGGAGCTGAGACTTCCTCTGTGCCCCATGTCCCAAACCAATGATGATAAACTTGATAACGTATTGAAAAATTACGGCCTTCTGGAGAGTTAATTTGAAATCAACAAATATTCTTGGTGCCATCGGCCATACGCCGCTGGTAAAAATTGAAAAAATAACATCCGCGCCCATTTTCGCGAAAGCGGAATTTCTCAATCCCGGCGGAAGCGTCAAGGACCGAGTGGCCCTTTATATGATTGAACAGGCGGAAAAAAAGGGGCTTCTGAGACCCGATTCTATTATTGTCGAGCCGAGCTCCGGAAACACGGGGATCGGATTGGCCTTTGTGGGGGTACAGAAGGGATATCGTGTCCGCATTATCATGCCCGAGAATATGAGCGAGGAGCGGAAAAAAATCATCAGGGCCTTCGGAGGCGAAGTTATCTCTACCTCGGAAAAGGAGAGCCTGGAAGGCGCTATTCAAAAAGCGGAGGAGATGAAACAGACGGATGACAGGGTTTACGTTCCCCAGCAGTTTGAGAATCCCGCCAATCCCGAGATACACTATCAAACAACGGCTGCCGAGATATGGAAGCAAACGAATGGAGAGGTTGCCGCTTTCGTCGCCGGCGTGGGAAGCGGGGGAACCCTGGCCGGCGTGGGACGGTTTCTGAAGGAGAAGAACCGTGGTATTCACCTCGTGGCGGTTGAGCCGGCAAACAGCGCGGCGCTCCTCGGCCATGAGCCCGGTTTGCACCAGATTCAGGGGATTGGGGATGGCTTCGTTCCGAAAATACTGGATGTTTCTATCATAGACGATGTGGTCACTGTTTCCGATGAAGAGGCTATAGATACGACCCGGCAGCTTGCGCGGGCGGAAGGCCTGCTTGTAGGGACATCTTCCGGGGCCAATGTTTTTGCTGCAATGAAAATAAGTGAAAGGCTTCCTGGAAATATCATAACAATACTTCCGGACCGGGCGGAGCGTTATTTCAGCACAAGTTTGATTTGACGGCTTTGAGCCAACAGGAGGAAATAGGATGATATCTGTTATCGTTTGCGGGGCAGGCGGAAGGATGGGAAACAGGATTGTTACCCTCCTTTCAAAGACGGAAGGTGTTGCCCTGACGGGCGCCGTTGAGCGTGAAGGGCATCCCCTGCTTGGAAAGGATATTGGAGAATCTATTGGTCTGGGAACCCTCGGCGTTCAGGTTGTGGATGACCTCCGAAAGGTCCTGGACGTGGGTGAGGTTGTGATTGATTTCACCCACATCGACAGTGCCATGCAGCATATTGAGGAGGCCACGGCCGCGTCGAAGGCTATTGTGGTTGGCACAACGGGGTTTGACGACACCCGGATGGCCCGTATCCGAAAATTGGCGCAAAACGGCCGCTGCCTTATCGCGCCCAATATGAGCGTGGGTGTGAACCTCCTGTTTAAACTTGCCGGTGATGTGGCCCGTATTCTGGGGGATTCTTTTGAAGTGGAGGTTCTGGAGGCGCATCACAACCAGAAGAAAGATGCCCCTTCGGGGACCGCCATGAAACTGGGGCAGGAGGTCGCGGAAGCCCTCGGGAGAGACTTCTCAAAGGTGGCAGCCTATGGACGAAAGGGACTTGTCGGCGCCCGAAAGAGGGAAGAAATAGGAATGCAGGTTATCCGCGGAGGTGACATTGTCGGGGAACACACGGTCTATTTTATCGGGGCCGGGGAACGTATCGAACTGACCCACCGAGCCATGAGCCGGGACAACTTTGCCAGTGGCGCTATTCGCGCCGCGCGCTGGCTTGTCAGGCAGAAAAACGGCCTCTACGATATGCGGGATGTCCTGGGGTTGTGATACGTCGTTGCGTATTTCTTCTAATTGCGCGGCACGCTCAAGCTTATCGACATCAATTTTATCTCATGTTTTTCGAAAAGACTCAACAGTTTTTTGAATTCGGAGATTGTTAACATCTTTGCCTCGGATCAAGAAGTAGTCAAGCAGCATCTCCCATGCTGCTTCAAAAATGGCACGATCGCCTTGAGATTGCCAGAAGCGGATATCAAATGAACGTCTGTCACCCTTGATCCGCTGATAGTTTTCCTCGAATATGCTCATTTGCCCTCTTGGCTGTTCTCTTCGTGCGTCGGTCCCGTGGGTGTTTCAGGCATATCGGGAACCTCTCTGCCGGTAATTTCCCACCCGACCTCTGACATGAACAGGGACGTTTCCACGGAAATATAAAATCCCGCCAGGATGCCGATAATCCATCCAAACAAAGGAATGAGCGAGGCAATACCTGTGATAAGGCCCATGATAAAGACAATCAAAAAAACCCTGAAGTAGCTGTGGTAATGTTCTTTTACCTCGTCAATGACGCGGAAGAAGGAAAAAGCGGCGGTAAGCTCATCTTCAATGGCAAAGAGGAGAATGCCCATGGGAAAAAGAATCATGGCGGCAAGTGTGAAAACACCCCCCACACAAAGCAGGGTAAATCCCAAAAATTTCAGGATAGCAAGTTGCGGGAGAAGAAGCGCGAGTCCTATTCCAAAGGCGATAAGGGGAACAATGGCGTATCCCAGGCCTATCAGAAAGCAGAAGAGCCCGTACTTGAACAGGGTCCCCCAGTTATCCCATTCACTCAGCTCCTGAGCGGGTCCCTCAAGAATCTGGCGCCGCATCAGCAGAAAAGCGTAACCGGAGGGGATAAAATTGACAATGGGGACGAGGTTTAACAGCCCGCCGATAAACATCCGTATAAGATTGTCCCTGTTCTTAACCGGGAATTTCAGGGTTTCACTTAAATCCATGGCTTCCTCCTTTTGATATGTCGATTGTTCAGGAAGGCCGTATCTGAACCGTCAGGTAAAGATTGCCCTGCCCGAGATTTCCCGTATTTCCCTTTCCGGGAATTCGCAGGGTCTTTCCATTAATTGTTCCGGGGGGGATGGTGACTCTCAGGTGTTCCAGTATGTTGTTGCGCCGGTATTTTATTTCCACCTTTTCCCCTTTTATCGCGCTGCCGGGGGAGAGGGGCAGATTAAGGTGAATATCCGAAGTGCCGGCTTTCGCGGAGGTGGACCCCTGGGACAGTTTCATATTTACATAATTCAGCGCTTTCCGGGCCATGGCCTTGAAGGAAGAGGACTTTCTGGATGCCGGCATCGTCTGATGTGACGATTTTACCTGAGCGGCTGAGGGCCACGCCCTGCCTTTACGCCTCGCGCCGCCAAAGGGGGTCCCGAAAAAGATACTGCCGAAAAGTATCCCGGAACCGCCAAAAAACAACTGTCGGATAAAGGTTTCATCAAAGCGAAAACCTTTGGTGTGAAATTCCTTTGCGAGATCCGAAAAAACATCGCTGAAATGAGGGTTGCTGAAGATGTCCCGATAGATATCCTCGGTTCGATAATTAAACCCGCTGGTGCTGCTACCGGCAGATTGTTGTGAGCCGAACGGGTTTGACGCCCGCATTCTGTTATATTGAGACCGTTTGACAGGGTCAATCAGCACGCCGTAGGCCTCGCTTGTTTCCTTGAAGCGCTCTTCCGCGCGGGGATCTCCCGGGTTGCGGTCAGGGTGGTATTTCAGGGCGAGTTTTCGGTAGGCGCGTTTGATGGTTTCCGCATCAGCGGAAGCGGAAACCCCAAGAATTTTGTAATAGTCTTTCCCTGTTGTCATCTCTTTTCAACACTCGTTTTTTCGATAGCCGCAATCCCTTTCCGGATGGCTGCCAGATTGTCTTCAAATGTTTTGTCCGGCATATATTGATGCAAGATATCCACGAAATTCTGTTCCGTCAAGGGAAGCTTGCCCGCACCGATCAGGGCGCCTACCATGATCATATTCGTAAAAAGCGAATTTCCCATTTCAAGGGCAAGTTTGCTCGCGGGGACAAACCACGCCTGATTCGAAAGCGTTTCTATGGCGCGCATGATGGCCGGGAGGTCCGGGTAGGCAAGATTTCCCGAGATGACATCAATAGGTTCAACTGGCCGGGTATTTGTAAGGGTAAAAATACCTGGATTTCCGAAATCCCTTAAAATCCGAAGAGATTCCATCGGCTCCAGGCCGAGGATAAGGTCGCCGTGTCCCTTCGGGATAATAGGGGCGGAAACCCTTTCCCTGGAGATACGGACATGGCTCATAACAGAGCCTCCCCGTTGTGAAACGCCGTAAGTTTCGCCAACGACAGCGGTAAACCCCTTACGGATAAAGACCCGCGCGATGAGCTGAGAGATAAGGACATTTCCCTGTCCCCCAACCCCGGCAATGATGAGGTTATAGGGGAGCTTGAACCCGGACATCAGGCCTCCTCCCGAGTAATGGCGTTTTCAGGGCAGATATCCGCGCAGACACCGCACCCTGTGCAGATGGCCTCATCGATACGCGCTTTACCGGATATGGGGTCCCAGATAAGGCCCGGACATCGGAAAACCCGCGTGCAGTAGCGGTCGCATCCACACGCTTCTCCGATACATTTTTTACTGTCCACGCGCATGACGTAGTGCCTGCCGGCTTTTTTGAATTCGATCAGGGCGCACATGTGTTTAAAGATAAGGACCTGGATTCCTTTTTCCCGCAGGGCTGCCAGGATGGTTTCCTCCGTTTCTTCCAGATTGAATGGATCCAGGATCGTGACATCAACTCCGAGAGAATGGCAGATGTCTGAGATTTCAACAGGGTCCACCGGCTGTCCCATGCAGGTCATGCCGGTACCGGGATGCGGTTGAAAGCCGGTCATGGCGGTGGCACTGTTATCCACGATAATCATGACAAAATTTGAGGCATTAAAACGCGCGTTGATAAGCGCGGGAATAGCGGCGTGGAAAAACGTGGAATCACCGCAAACGGCAACCACCGGCTGTGTCTTCCCCATGGGCCCCAGAACCCCCATGCCCGCGGCGACACCGGCGCCGGACCCCATGGCCTGGAGGGTTTTCGCCACCTGATAACCGGAGGGCCACATCGACATGGCGTAGCACCCGATATCTCCCGTCACCACGCCCCCCCTGCCGTCTTTCGCGAGGGCGTTTTTGATGGACCAGAAGGAGGCCCGGTGCGGGCATCCCGGGCAGAATCCAAGCGCGCGCTCGATAACAAGACCCGCGCTCTCTGATTCTACGAGTGTTTCGTAGCTGTCGGGTCTTGTTTTGTAAGGAATATCAAGAAGTGTCTTTAAAGCGGCAAGCGGGTGCTCCGGGGTGAGGCCGCCCACGTCCGGGATATGCCCTGTTTGTCTTCCAAAAACACGTTTTCCACGCTGTAAAGAAGGATGACGCCCTATAAACTCATTCAAATTTCCCTCAAGAAAGGGGTCGATTTCCTCCACGACAAGAAAGCGCTGAGATTTGGCCAGGATGTCGGAAAGCCATTTTTCGGGAAGGGGCCAGGTGGTTCCGAGCCGCGCGATGCCTACACGGCCGTTAAGGTTCAACAGGTCAAGGCTTTCCTGAGAGAAAAGATAGCCAATACCCGACGTAACAATGATAAGATCGGGGGTGTCGGGTCCCGTGTAAGTGTTAAAAGGGGCATCACTGAAGTCTCTTTCAAGACGTTTTATCGCGTCGTGACGTTTCTGGTGCTTTGTGAGAATCGGGAACGGGACAAAGGTGGTTCCGGGCACGAAGCGGGGTGTGCCGGAAATTTCCGGAAGCGGACCATAGCGCACCGGCCCCCTGCCATGGGAAATGCGGGTAACGCTTCGAACCATAACGACAGATCCAATCGCCTCGGAAAGGTCAAAGGCGTAAGGAATCATGTCCCGGGCGTCCTCAAACCCCGCGACCTCAAGAAGCGGGATATCCGTCAACCGCGCCATGTAACGGGTGTCCTGTTCATTCGAGCTGGAAATTCCCCCAGGGTCGTCACAGACGATCAGAACCAAGCCGCCTCCCGTTCCGGAGAGATTGAGATTTGTCAAAAAATCATACGCGACATTCAGCCCGTTTTGTTTCATGGCAGCCAGGGCCCTCAGACCAAAGAAAGAGGCCCCCGCGGCGACCTCCAGGGCGACTTTCTCGTTCACGGACCACTGAACGTGAAGCCGCGCGGGATCAGCGGCTTTGGCGAGGGTTTCTATAATTTCCGAGGAGGGGTTCCCGGGGTAGGCCGCGGCAACGCGGACCCCTGCCTCCAGGGCGCCTCTGGCGATAGCCTCGTTGCCCATGAGGAGTTCCACGCGCCCAGGTTCGTTGAGCGTGATGGGGTGCGCGTGCTTCATAGGGGGTTATCCCCCGTTTCTTCATTTTGGAGGATGGTTTTACGCGCCTGTTCCGAAAGAATGGCCGCGCTATTCTCGCGGGGTTCCTCTCCGGCAGCCGCCAGGGCCCGTTTTTTCTTCTGCCCGGCCGCGAAGGCGAGGTGAGACAGACTTTCCGAAGGCAGGTCCCCGGTTTCAATCATACCGCTGTCTGACAGACGCTGGAAAAGGGTCCTTCCCTTTTCGGTGCGGATAATGACCGTGTTCCATTGCGGCATGCCTTCCACGGCACCGACGGAGATATCCGCGAACTCAGAGGTCATGTCCAGGCAGGTGCGGCAGCCAGGGTTGAGAAGAGGCCGGATTTCATCGAGGGGAATTTCTTTCTTCCCACTCTTCAGAAAGGCCTCAAAGCGGTTGGCCGGCGGGGGAGGAATGTCAAACCGTCCTGGTTTTTCCGCGCCAAACCATTCCGAAAGCTTGTGGGAAAACAGCCGGGGAGACAATGCCCAGGTACAGAAGAGTCCTATCACAAGATTATCGCTTCCTGTGTGGGGGTTTCGGGGGTGATTCAGGCGCGCCATCTTACGGACGGCAAGGGTCTGACACGGAAGCCCGACAACGGCCATGGGAACGGCATGCCGCTGTCTGTATTGATTAAAGGCCGCCAGGGAATAGGCCCCCGCATAATGGGAACCGGCTGATTTCAAGGCATCTTCCGGGGTTTCGATAACCACGCCTCCCGGAAAAGAACGTTCCTTCCACTGGGTAACGAGGGCTGCCTTGTAAGGGCCTGATAAAAGGGCCTGTTCCACAAGCGCCGTCACAATACCACCATATTGCGGGGTTGCCGACGCGGGTATTTTCACCCGTTTCGCTATCAGGATATCCGAGTAGGTGCCCAGCGGAGAGCCGGTGTAGGGGGCGTGCCATAATTCCCGGGAGATTTCATCAAAATCCGTGGGGGCCTTCGGACAAAATCCGAAACAGCGTCCCTCCGGGAGGTCGCATTTGTCTGGAAAAACGATGGTGCCGTTATAAAGTGTCAGATAGGGGCAAAGCCCGACACACGCGCCGCAGCGCACACATCCCTCATTGCCGATGATGTTTCCGGTTATTGTCTCAAAGCTCGCCGTTTGTTTTTCCATAATTCTATGGCATGTAGTTTAACCACCCGTGGGAGTGGTGTCAATGCCGATCTTTAAATGATTTTTTAAAGAAACGGGATGACTACATTGCATTTTACAGGTTAAATTTTTCTGCAGGACTGCTGATAAATAACCGGCTGTAGAATTTACTTCAGACAATTAATAAACGGATTTTTGCCTTATCTGCCAGCCCTTAGGGTTTTTCTTGTTTTTAAACAGCTAAACAAACGAAGTAATTTCTTCGAAAGGTTTCCTTGTAATATTCGGAACAACAGCCTCGTCCGCGGGATACCCCGCCACCAGGATCATAAATGGTTTTTCATTGACTGGCCTTGAAAGAATTTTATTCAGAAAACCCATTTTGTAAGGGGTGTAGGTCAATGAAGCGAGCCCGGCATGGTGAATCGCCGTTATAAGCATACCGGTAGCAATCCCAATGGATTCCTTGACATAGTAGTATTTTTGTTTTTTGCCATTTGGCAAAAGGCCATAAAGTTCAGCAAAGATAACAATCAGATAAGGCGCTGTTTTTAAGAAGGGTTTGCTCGGTCCCGTATGGAGCGCCTTCAGGGCTTCAACCCATTTTTGTGTCGCTTCCGCGGTATAAAATTCATGCTCAATTTTCTCGGCTTCTTCGTGGATTTGACGCTTAACGGATGGGTCACTGACGACCACAAAATTCCAGGGCTGAATATTCGCGCCGCTGGGAGCGGTTGCCGCTGTTCGAAGGCAGTTTTCAATGATCCCCCGCGGGACCGGCCGAGTCGAAAAATCCCGGACAGTTCGACGGCGCCTCATTTCCTTAAAGAATTCTGACGCGCGTTGCTCCGATATATCAATGGAATATTTGCGATAGGTCTTCGAAAGAGATAAAAATTCCTTGTTGCTCATGATGAAGCCTCCCTGAATTTGATTTTTAGTTGATTCTATTGCAGTTTATTGCCCCTAAGCCATCAACTCGTACTTTTAAATATTCTTACTCCAAAATGGAAACGGCTTCTGTTATATCAAGCACCTGCAAATCAAGCCCGAGAGTGCTGACCGCTTCGCTCAAATTTCTTTTGCAGGCAGGGCATGCCGTAATAAGGGTATCCGCTCCCGTTTCTTCTGCCTCCAAAATCCTCTCCCTGGCGATGTTGAGAGAATAATTCGGGTAGCAGGCCTTTACAGTTCCCCCCCCTGACCCGCAGCAGAGGCTATTCTGCCGTGTCCTTCTCATTTCAACAACTTCAATCCCATCTATTGCGTCAAGCACCTGTCTGGGAGGGGCGTAGGTTCCAGTACCTCTCCCGAGATGGCAGGGATCATGATAGGTCGCCCTGCTTATCTCTTTGTTTTTCAATCCAATCTTTTCCCTGTCAATATTTTTTTCAATAAATTCCGTGGAATGAACAACTTCAAACGGCAAAGGCTTTCCCAGCCACTCCGGGTAGAGAACCTTAAAGGTGTAGTAACAACCCGGACACGTAAAAACGACTGTTTCAATCCCCATTTCCTGAATAAGATTAATATTGTGATTCACATACGCGGCTAAATCATCCATCCGGCCAGACATATACAACGGCATACCGCAGCACCACTCGTCCGGACTTACGGTGAAGTCCTTTCCCGTTCTTATGAGGAGTTTCGCAAAAGATTGTGCTATTTCTTTTTCGTTATAAGAGGAGGTGCAGCCGACAAAATACATCAAGGAAGGCTGGCTGGAAAATTTTTCGCTGATTTGAGGAGATATCCATGCGGTTCTTTGCCGATGGCTATTCCCGAAGGGGGCCCTGTTTTTTAAAATATTTTCACGCATGTCACTCAGGGGTGCAGGCGGCTTAATTCCCTGTTTAATTAATTCCTGTTTCAGAAGGCTCCCTACCTTCATCGGAGAAATTGTCTGTCCTGAAGAATTTATGACCCCGCAGGCCTCCTCACAAACACCACAGGTCGTACACTTAAAA
>JANTFN010000033.1 GCA_024763435.1 Thermodesulfobacteriota bacterium
AAAACAATGAAAAAGATTGCTGGTTTAACCTTGTGTCTTCTACTCCTTGCAACGGGTGGATGCCATGAAACCCCAAAGGAAAAGAAAAGCGCACGGCCCACAATTCAGGTCAAAAAAACGGCCGTGGTTCTTATGCGAACTGTCCATCCCCCTTATGAAGCCACGGGAACGGTTCGGTCGGAAAAGTCCATCCGGGTTGCGCCAAAGGTGATGGGATACATCAAAAGCATGAAGGTCAAGGCGGGTGACAGTGTCAAAAAAGGGCAGATTCTCCTGACAATCTCCAGCCCGGAGATTGATGCAAAGGTTAAAATGGCCGAGGCAAATCTAAAAGTTGCCCTGCAGGCCAGAAAAGAAGTTACCGCCCATCTACACGAGGCAGAAGCGGGCCTTAATGCCGCCAAAGCAGGCTACCACCTCGCGGAAGTCACCTATAAACGTTTTAAAAACCTCATCCATACCGACTCTGTTTCCCGTCAGGAATTTGACGTCGTAGAAGCAAAGTACAAGGCCGCAAAATCGGGGCTGACCCGCGCCGGAGAAATGGTTCGGGTTATCCATTCAAAACAGGCCCAGGTCGAAGCACGTATTAAAGCCGCCCAATCGATGCTCGAAGAAGCACGCTCTTACCTTGCGTATACCACGGTCCGCTCCCCTATCAACGGTAAGGTCGTCAGTAAAATGATCGACACGGGAAACCTCGTCGCACCGGGAACCCCTATCCTGGCCCTCGCGGATGAGCGTGCTTTCAGACTCTACGTCTCCGTAGAGGAGTCCCTTCATGATGTTATCCGGGTGGGAGATCCTGTCGGTATCCAGTTCGCATCCGGCAAGGTCCTGCAAAGCAAAGTGACCCGTATCGTCCCTGATGTGGACCCAAAAACGCGGACGTTTATCGTAAAGGTTCTTATCCCCGCAAAGGCATTCGGGATACAACCCGGAATGTTCGGCCGTGCCATCTTCCAGCTTCCGGAAAGAAAAACCCTGACCGTCCCCGCGCGAGCCATTCTCACAAAAGGTCAAATCGAAATGGTCTATGTCATCACGCCGGGACATCTCTGCCAGATGCGTCTTGTTAAGCTCGGGAAACACTACGGAGATCATGTGGAAATTCTGTCCGGGCTTGAAGCAGGTGAAAAAATTATTCTGGAAGACATCTCCAAAGCCATTGACGGGGCAAAAGTAAAAGAGGGGTAAAAAACCCTTTTCCCTTGTTTTGAGGGCTTGTAGCACGTAAATTTTGTTAAATTAACCAAATTTATGTATATTTTTAGCGAATTTATGCTTATTTTCTTAAAATTTTACAAAAAAACACTTGACAATGTTTTTAATTTCTGTTTTATTCGCTTTAAATAAGGGAAAGTAAGCTCTCAATATGTTATAAAAAGAGGAGGATGAAATGAGAAAAATTCGTTCAATCGGGTTTTTAGCTTTATTTGCGGTTTTGGCTTTTTTACTTTCCTCCTGCGGCGGGGGCAGCTCTCCCGGAGCGCCCGGGACAGGCGGTGGCGGTGAATCCGGGTCCATGCTGCTGGTGGAATCTGTTACGCCATCAACCACGCTTTTAGACGCGAGCGATGTTACAACAACAGAAACTGTCGAAGTAACGATAGGCAATTATGATCTTCCCAATCGCACGGGTACGGCCTCTGCTGTCACATTCACCAGTTACACCGTTCAGTATATAACGGTTCCTTTAGTAAATGGCGGGCCATTTCTGGACAACCGCACCTACGGCGGCACCTGGTATGTAGCTCCCAATGCAAATGCTACCTTTACCCTGCCTTTTTGGGACGATTTTACCAAGCTACAATACCGTTATCCCAACGATCCCCGGCTCTATCACTACACGGTTATTTTTACGCTGACGGGATATAATGTTTTTGGAAAAAAGGTTACGGTTCCTTTCCAATTTAATGTAACCACCAAATTGTAGTCTTCTCTCCTTTTCCCCTTCTTATCCCCTGAGCCCCCGTTGCCTTAACGGGGGTTTTTTTCAAGCGGCCCTCGGCATTAGGATATTTTTCATCTTCCTCAAGTGTGCTATAATAAATAAAAGAAAGGAAAAAAAGCATGGAAATACGTTCGATACGCGGGATGAATGATATCCTGCCAGAGGCATCTATTCAATGGAAAAACATCAGACAAACGATGGCGGAGGTCTTGGAGTGTTATGGCTTTCGCGAAATTCTTGTCCCTGTTCTTGAGGAAACAAGGCTTTTCAAACGGGGCATCGGCGAAACAACAGATATTGTTGAAAAGGAGATGTACACCTTTGAGGACAGAAGCGGGCAATCCCTGACTCTTCGTCCGGAGGCAACGGCCTCTATCGTCAGGGCCTATGTCCAGCATCACCTCTATCAAAGCGGAAAGGTGGAAAAATTCTATTTCTGGGGGCCCATGTTCCGGTATGAACGGCCTCAGAAGGGGCGGTTCAGACAATTCTATCAGATTGATGTCGAGGCCTTCGGCAGCAATGATCCATCTCTCGATGTGGATATCATCGCCTCACTCTACCACTTTCTTGACACCCTCAGTGTTCCCAACGTCACAATTGAAATTAACAGTCTCGGATGTCCTGCCTGCCGGCCGGCTTATCAGAAGGCGCTAAAAGATTATTTTTCAGCGGTCAGAGACAACCTGTGCGGAGACTGCAAAAACCGGCTTGTCCGGAATCCCCTCCGGATTCTCGACTGCAAGGTCCCCTCTTGCCATGAGCTTGTCCTAAAGGCGCCGGATATTCAAAATTTTCTCTGCGATAGCTGCCGGAATCACTATGGAACGGTTCGGAACACCCTTGAGAGGCTTTCCATCCCATACCGAACCAATCCCCGCATGGTCAGGGGACTTGATTACTATGTCCAGACGGCCTTTGAAGCCGTATCAGAAAATTTAGGCGCCCAGAGTGCCGTTGCCGGTGGGGGACGTTATGATGGTCTCGTCCAGCAGCTTGGCGGGCCGGATATCCCCGGTATCGGGTATGCCATGGGTATGGAGCGCCTTGCCATGATTCTCGAGGACATGTCGCAACCCCTTTCATGGAAATGCGATCTGTTCATCGCCGCCCTCGGAGAGGAGGCACGCCGTTTCAGCATCGACCTTGCCGCGAAACTTCGCGGGGAGGGAAAAATATGTGAATTTTCCTACGACAACAAGGGCTTGAAGGCGCAGATGAAATTAGCGAACCGCTTGGGAGCCCGCTTCGCGCTTATCGTCGGCGAGGATGAACTTCAAAAAAAACAGGTCGTCCTGCGAAACATGCGAACCAGAGAGCAGACAACCCTCCCTATTAACAACACCCTCTCTGAAAAGCTCAAATCAAATCTTTCTATATGAAATTACTTCACTTTTAAAAACAATATCACCTTAAAAAGCGTCAAGAGTGAAGACCTGACCCCATGACACGCTCCCACAGCCGTTTTATCTCCGGGGTAACCTCCGGGACTTCACGTTCAATCACGGTCTTTCCCTGGACCATCGCGTCGATGACGCCTCGGTGAAAGGGGACCTTTCCCACAACCTCGATTCCCTTCTGCTGACAGTAGGTTTCAATCTGTTTTGTGTTTTCCAGATGAATGTCATATTTGTTGATACAGACCTGTGCCGGAATTTGAAAATGCTCCGTCAGGGCCAGCACCCGTTCCATATCGTGAATCCCCGACAGGCTCGGTTCGGTCACAATTAAAACCTTGCTGACGCCGGCAAGGGCCGCCGTTACGGGACATCCAATACCCGGAGGACCGTCCACAATCACCCACGGGAGAGCCTTTTCTTTTGCGAGCGCCATGGCCTCTTTGCGTACCATTGTAACCAGCTTACCAGAGTTTTCTTCCGCAATCCCCAGTTTTGCGTGGACCATCGGTCCGAAGCGCGTGTCAGATACAAACCAGTCACCGGACTGGACATCCTCCATGGTTATAATCTTTTCCGGGCAGGCATGGGCACAGAGGCCACAGTTATCACAGGCAAAGGCATCCACAACCCCGTCATGAATGGCATCATAGCGGCAAAGTTCCGTGCATACCCCGCACTTTGTGCAGTGCGCCAGATCCACAACGGGGGAGCGGCCACCAAAGAACGCCTCGGTTTTTTGGATTTTGGGGGTTAAAACCAAGTGAAGGTCCGCGGCATCCACATCACAATCCGCCATTACCTTGTCCTTTGTCAGCTGAGCAAAAGCAGCGGTAAAGGTTGTCTTCCCCGTTCCCCCTTTTCCGCTTATAATTGTCAACTGTTTGGGGGTCTGAGATTTATTATCCGTCACGGCCTGATCCCTCCCATAATTTTTTCAAACATGTCTATAAATTTATCGCGATATTCCGGCAAAATATCGATCAGCCCCTTCCCGGACGCGTAGCCCTCGGCAATTTTCCGTTTCAGCGGAATCTCCATAAGGATATCCAGATTCTCGTCCCTGCAATAGGTATAGAGACTGTCATCCCCGGCATCCGCCCGGTTAATCACCACGCCGACGGGGACATTGAGCTGTCTTGCCACACCGACGGCAAGCTTCAGGTCATTCAGGCCAAACGGCGTCGGTTCCGTCACGAGAATCGTGTAATCGCTGTCTGATATGGTCTCAATCACCGGGCAGGAGGTCCCCGGCGGGGCATCCCGAATTGTTATGGGAATCCCCGCGGCCGCTTCTTTCTTCAGATTGCGAATCACGGGCGTCGCCATGGGCTCCCCGATATTCAGCAATCCCTGTATGAGGGTTGTTCCATTGCGCGCTTTCCCTTTACGAATAATCCCGATAGGCTTCTGTATCTCAGTAATGGCGTCAACCGGACAGATATAGGAGCACGCCCCGCATCCATGACAAAGCTCATCGAACACGAGGACCTTGTCGGCAATCACCACAATCGCCTTGAATTCACAGACCCGGTTACACTCCCCGCACGCGGTACAAACCTGCTCATCCACCCTGGGGACCACAATCCCCGCCGGGATTTCCTCTTTCCAGGCCGGGTTAAGAAACAAATGGGCATTTGGCGCCTCGACATCACAATCAAGGTACTGCACACCCTCCGGGAGAGACAACGTCAGAGATGTTGCGATCAGGGTCTTTCCCGTTCCCCCTTTTCCACTTGCCACCGTAATAATGACGGGTTCTTTTTGCATGATGCCTTTCCATTGAATAAAGTTCAGGCGGGATGCAACGACATATCACCCCGCCTGAAAGGTTAAGTTTTTACCAGCGTCCACCCCGCCCACGGCCTCCGCCAAAAGCGCGGCCGCGGCCACCGCCATAGGGGATTCCCCCACGGCCGGCGCCATAAACAGGACGGGACATACCCCAGTTGCCAGAAGTCCCATAGGGAGCGGACCAACCGCCACCCGCGGGATACCACTGTCCTGTGTTGGAGGGGCCAGCCCCGGCCGGCCGAGCGCAATATCCCCGGGCACCACCGGTCATGGGTCCCTCACCTCTTGGGCCTGTACCATTAAATCCCGGCATGACAAACACCTCCTTTCAATCGGTTTAGTCCGATTGCGTTAATTTCTTCAGTAAATCCTTCATCTCTTTTAAATCATTCCTTAAGCCATCCATTTCCGTTTGAAGCCTGGCAACTTCCGGGTCCGGCCCCGGCGCGGTCTGGTACCCCATGCCCTGGCCCATACCCATGCCCCGGCCCATACCACGACCCATGCCCATGCCGCGTCCCATCCCCATCCCTGAAGACGGCGCCGCGGTTGTCCCGGTCGTTCCCATGCCATGATGGGCATCCACGGAAGGCGCGGAGACATTTTGCAGGGCTTCCTGCTTGAAACCTTCAATCGCCTGGCGCACCGTCCCCGCAGGGGACAGATAAACACCGACACCCGCCGCCTGAAGGGTTTGAATGGCATTTGGGCCTACATTCCCCGTAATAATGGCCTCGGCACCCTTGCTCGCGACAAACTGTCCCGCCTGGATACCTGCCCCGCCCGCGGACATAAGACCTTCGTTATCAAAACTCTCCAGGACTTTCATCGAATCCGTATCCACGAGCAGAAAATACTGGCACCGCCCGAATCTTGGGTCCAGGTCATCCTCCAGCCCGGGGCCTGTTGATGTAACAATGACTTTCATTTCATTCCACCTCTTTTGTGATTACAATCGTTTGATGGCCATTTTCCGTAACAGGCCATCCTTAAATTTCTTGTACACGTCTTCCACGGAAACATCTCCCTGAAAAAGATAAACATCCATGCCCAGCTTATCAAAAACCTCAAAGGCATTCGGCCCCACGGCCCCTGAAATAATGGCCCCGGCCCCTTCGCGAACAACCTGCTGCGCTGCCTCGGTTCCCGCCCCGATCGCGGCATCCGCTGCTGAATTATCAAGGCTGTAAGCCTTTGGGCCATCCTCAGTATCCTCATCAATGTAAACAAAGAAGGGAGCGCGTCCGAACCTTGGATCGGCCTTTGATTGAAGGCTGTCTCCCGCAGAAGAAATGACAACTTTCATGCTTTCATATCCTTAATGCATGAACCCCTGTCCATGATGGTGTTCGTGATCATGATCCTCGTGATCCGCGCAGCCACTGGCCCCTTTGGCTTCTCCTTTGAGATAGGCGTCCAGTACATTTCGGACGGTTCCCATATATCCCGTCACCACCTCAATGCCATACCCGTTGAAAAGATTGATGGCCATCGGTCCCATTCCCCCCGCGATCATTACTTCCGCATTCTGCGAACGGACAAAAGCGGGCACCTGCCCCGGCTGATGGTTATTATAAAGGGGATTCTCGACCACGGTCACATTTTGAATCTTACCCTCTACGACATCTACCAGCGTGTAAAAGGGGCACCGCCCAAAATGGCCGCTCATCTGCCCGTCCAGCCCCTGGTTATCATCGGATGAAAATGCAATTTTTGTCATTATAACGTCTCCTTTCTGTTATCTTTCGTAATGATTTTCGCAAACAAATTCTTTTAAATCCTTCCGCTTTGGCGCAGTCGGGACCCTCTCGGGATAGCCAAGCGGCAGAAAAGCCACCACAGAAACCTGATCCGGTACGCCGACGATCTCCCCCGCCTTCGCAGCATCAAACAGGCCCACAACCACGGAACCCAGCCCCAGCGCATGGGCGGCAAGGCTCGCATTCTGCGTCGCCGCGCCCACATCAAACATAAACCAGTCGCCCTTGTCCGTCGTCGTTTTCCCTTTCTTAAAGCCTGCCAGCCCTCTCTTGCCACACATCACCAGCACCACGGGGGCCTGCACCATCGCCTTTAAAGCAGGGTTTCCCGCCGGCAGGGTTTCAGCCAGTTGTTCCTTGACCGCCTGGTCTCTAACCGCCACAACCTCCCAGCACTGGGTGTTGGCCCAGGAAGGCGTCATCTGAATAGCTGTCAGCACCGTATTAAGTGCATCCTCCGAAATCGGATCCGATTTTATCCGGCGAATTGCCCTGCGTGTATTAATGGCATCCATAAGCTCCATGTCTTCCCTCCTCTATTGAGCCGCCTGCTGTGGAGAATTCCCTTTTGCCGCTTCGACAAACACCTGTACTTTATCCACGGCCTCTTTGAAGGCCTTCGCGGCCTTTGAATCCGGGTGTGACAGCACAAAGGGCGCGCCCCTGTCGCTGTCCTGAACAATCTCCGGATCGATGGGAATGCGGCCAAGGAACGGAACGCCCAGCTCCCGCGCGGCCTTTTCTCCCCCGCCTATTTTAAAAAGGTCTATCGCCTCCCCGCAATGCGGGCAGATCAGGCCGCTCATATTCTCGACAATCCCAACAACCGGTAACTTGAGCTGACGGCTGAAGGTCACCGATTTTCTCGAATCAAGCAGGGCCACATCCTGCGGCGTCGTAACAATAATACTCCCATCCATGTCATTGATAACCTGGGCTACACTCAGCGGTTCATCGCCCGTCCCCGGAGGCAGGTCGATAATGAGATAGTCCAGCTCTCCCCAGTTCACGTCCTTGACAAACTGCTGAATCAGGGAATGTTTCAACGGGCCCCGCCAAACAACCGGAAGGTCCTTATCCTGGAGCAAAAAGGCCATGGAAACAACCTTGAAGTTGGGAAGAAACTCGATGGGGTTAATCCCCCCCGCTTCGCTACCTTCCAGCTTTTTGGATTCAATTCCCAGCATCTTGGGAACATTCGGCCCGTGAATATCTACATCCATCAACCCCACGCGGAGCCCCTGTTTGGCCAGCGTTACAGACAGATTCACCGCAACTGTTGTTTTACCCACCCCGCCTTTGCCGCTCATCACGGCGATGCGGTGCTTAATCGTTTTTAATTTATTATCAATAAGCTCCTGCTCGTGCTTCTGTTTCTCATCCACACTGCAACTTCCCTCACTTCCACAGGTGCTGCAGGACGTGCTTTCATTACACTCAGCCATTCGTTTCTCCTTTTTTTTTAAAAACAGCCCAGTTCACAGGCTATAATTTTCAAATTTAACGCGTTAATTAACTTCCCCACTTCCCGGACAGACACCTCAAGTTCCTTCGCAAGCTCGTGAGCCGCGTGACAGGAAATCTTTCCGCTTTTTGAAACATCCTTTATGCGCTGAATCACTTTTTCATTGGAACTCATTGAATCGCTACGCCTCCTTCTTCATTAATAGTTATAACTGTTCCCGCCGTCGCTCTGAAAAACCTGTTCCCAAAGACTTTTTTCATTTCATCCGCGGCCTCAAGGCCGGTACAATGGGAAACACCTATCGCGCGGGGGTTTACTTCCCGCAGGGCCTCAATCGTTTTTTCCGTTTGTTCCACGCTGACCCTCGACAGATGTGTTCCGCCAATTATTGTAAAGATAGGGACGTCTCCCTCCAAAGTCAAGATTTGTTTGAGAATATTTATCACACCCCTGTGGGAACACCCAAGAATCACTACCAATCCCTGTGGCGTTCTGATGTAGAGAGCGGCATCATCCATGAACGGATCCGGCACCGCTTTTCCGTTATTGTCCTTTACCACCAAGAGGGGGTCACCCTTTTCAAAATCATTTGCCACCGGCACCTCGCTGACATACAAGATACCCGGCGCAACTTCAAAACGGGACGATACAAATTTAAAATTCAGCCCTCTGCTCTCCAAATGGGTCTGCGTATAGGGACACCCGATATATTTCAGGGAACCGTCCACCTGTTTTTTGTATCGCGGCGCAAACACATCCTTATGGCCAATAACCATGGCCCCCCCATTAAAGCGGGCCAGGCTGAGTAATCCACCCGTATGGTCGTAGTGTCCGTGACTCAACACAACAGAATCAATGGCCGCGAGATCCTTTCCCATCACCCCCGCATTGTGCCAGAAAACATCAGACTGACCTGTATCGAAAAGAATTCGGGTGTTGTCCCTTTCAATAAGGGCCGAAAAACCGTGCTCCGCACGAATCCCCTCCTTCATGGCAGCCGTGTTGTCACATAAAATAGTCAGAATTATTTCAGCCACTTTTCCTCACCCTGCTTTATCCGGCCGTTCCTGCCCTTTCCATGATAGCGGCCACACTGTTTCTTTCGGCAATTACGCACCTTCCAGCACGGCGCCAGGTCCATTAAGCGTTTCACGCCCATCAGGCTGATGCCGTCTTCGTGAATAAGCTCCCGGATGCACCGTATAAGCGCCACATCCTCTTCAGAATAATATCTTCGGCCATTTTTTCGCTCGGGTTTGACAAGGTTTTCCTGCTCGTAAATCCGAAGTGTCCTTGGATGCACATCAAGCAATTCCGCGACTACACCAATGGGATAAACCCCTTTACCCAAAACTTATTCCACCTTTTTTCAAGTTGCAATAACTATAATCATGAAAATAATCATTGTCAAGTATCTTGCAAATAATTACTTCCATGTTTCAGGAAATTCGCGCAACATTATCACCTTGATAGTGTCAAACGTTATCGATACTGCAGGTAAAATACGCTGGTTCAGAGGTATGATTTTTAAGGGCATGAGGCTCAAACGTATAGGTATAAACCACGTCCCCCGGGTGAACCTCAACCGTTTCATCCTCCGTGCTGAACTGGAGCGCGCCCTCAAGCATATGCACGGCTTCTTCATACGCATGCTCGTGCATGGGAATCTCGCCCCCCGGTTCCAGAACAAAATATCGGAAAGAAAAATTGTGATTATATTTATCCCCTCCCGTTTCTGAATTCACGACCCAGCGAATTCGACACCCCTGGACCGGCACTTTTTCACCGTGGCGTACCGCCTCCGTCACTTCAATCTCTTCAACATCCCTTACGTTTCTTACAATCATACGTTCCTCCTTCAAAAGTTTCTAACAATACCCCCCTCTCAAAGAGGGGCTTTTCAAAGTGAACAAATTAGCATAACATAGCAGAAATGAAAACGGTTCACAAAGTCGCGTCCCTCTCCATCGGCGTTAATATTTTTCTTCTTGTTTTCAAACTCACGATGGCCTTCTTTTCAGGCAGCGTATCGCTCCTTGCTGACGCCATTCACTCGTCCACGGATGTCATCTCATCCATCGTCCTGCTCATCGGCATCCGGATATCGGGGAGGAAATCCCGTCAATTCCCCTTCGGTCTGTACAAAGTGGAAAATCTTATCTCGCTGGGAATCGCCTTTCTCATCTTTCTCGCCGGGTACGAAATCATCCGGGAGGTCTTTTTCGAAAACCGGGGTATGCTTCTTACCCGTCCTGTGGCTGCCATAGCAACAGCTGTTACTGCCATGCTTATAACCTTTTTTTATTCATTCTACGTTATCAAAAAAGGGCGTCAGGAAAATTCCCCCGCCATTATCGCCGACGGTAAACACATCCGTATTGACGCCGTCGCTTCACTCATCGTCGCCATCGGCCTGACCGGAAGACTTCTCCATATTCACGCTGAAAAAATCGCGACCCTTTTTGTCGCCGCCTTCATCCTGAAATCCGGATGGGACATTTTAAAAGAGTCCCTCCGGGTCCTTCTGGACGCCTCTATTGACCTGAAAACCCTGGAGCAGCTGCGTGAAATCATCACCTCCCATCCCGCTATTACGGATATCCGGGAAATTATCGGAAGAAACTCCGGGAGTTTTACCTTCATAGAAGGAAATCTCGTTGTAAAAACAAAGGATTTTGCCCGCGCCCACCAGATTATTGAAGAAATAACAGAAGAAGTTCGCCGGCAAATCTCCCATATCGACCGCATCGTCCTGCATTACGAACCGGGGATTAAATCAACCTTTCTCATAGCCGCCATGTTGTCAGACGGGACACGCTGGCTTGTTTCCGAACACTTCGGCGAAGCCCCCTACATCGGCTGGATTGAAATTCATCTTGAAGAAAATCGAATTCTTCGGCGGGAGGTCTCCACAAATCCCTACACCGACATTGAAAAGGGAAAAGGCATCAAGGTAGCTGAACACCTTGCCAGTCGCGGCGTTGACCTCGTTTTAACCCGCGAGTCTTTCCAGGGCAAAGGCCCCGAATATGTCTTTACCAGCCAGAATATCAAGGTCCTCAAAATCTCGGAAGAATTCATTAATACGGATCTTATTTTAAGAATTTATCAGGAAAAAACAGGGCGGGAACTGTTAAAACCCTGAAAACAGGCAATGCCATCACATCTCATGCGACCCAATACCAGTGACTAAACATGAATGAAAAAAGAACCAACAACCCACTTTCCACAGTAAGAAAAGCCCAATAGGCCCATTTCCTTTCCGTAAAACCCGCAAAGGCAACAAACAGCGGAAATACCACAATCAGGTATCGCCCCATGCCTGTAAATCGTAAAAATGCAGGAAAAACCAGCAAAAGAGAAAAAACAACATAAGGCAAACCAAGAAAACGTCTGGCCATCAGGATAATCCATATAGCTGCCATCCCCAGGGCTATGTAAAACAAAAATAGGACAGGGTAGCCCCAGGATAAAAACGGACCCTGGCGCAGCACGCCAAAGGCATATCTCAAGACGTCTGCCGGGTTGAAAGGCCCCCATGCGTGCTGGGCATGAATAAAAAGAAGCGGATC
>JANTFN010000034.1 GCA_024763435.1 Thermodesulfobacteriota bacterium
GACAGCTCCACAACCTCGTCAATCGACGCGAGCCTCACATATCGTATTTTCGGGCATGAAGACGATATCCTCAACCTTTATTACAGGCAGGGCGACCACAATTTTAATACGGGTGTGGATAATTACAGGGAAGATGTTTTCGGGGCGCAGCTGACCAAAAGGTTTTAAGGGAAAAACATGATAAAACGAACCGGAAAATCTGTTCTTCTATTTGCCTTCATTATGATAGCACCCCTGTTGTTATGTTACGGGTCTTACGGGGGGGAACTTTCCGAAACGTCCGACAGAAAAGATGTTCGGCGTGTGGTTAACAAAATGGAAAATTATTACGAAAGGCGCAGCGTAACCCGTTTTCTGGGGCTTTTCAGCCGCAGGAAATTTTCCAATCTTATTACCTTCAAACGTGCGGTTGAAAATGATTTTAATATGAATACAAATATAACCCTGCGAAAAACGAGTGAACGGATCAGTGTTTCCCGCGGCAGGGCCATTCACCAGGCCATGTGGGAAAAACAGTATCGCCCTATCCTGACATCTCCCCGCCAGGGGCGCAGGTTCAGGCGGATCAGGGGAAACGTGCGAATTTATCTTGAAAAGGAACGGGGAACCTGGAAGGTTATCAGCCTTCAGGGATACCCTATTTTCGGCCTGTAAATGCCGGATGTTATGGACATGAATGAAATTTAACGGGAGGAAAAAATGAAAATAAGGCGTATAATTCTATGGAGTGTCTGTTTTGTCCTCTTAGCGGCTTTACCCGGTATTGCTGAAAAGGCCTTCTGCGTGGAAACAGATAAAGAAGCGATCTATAAGGTTGTCAATAAACTTGAGGATTATTACGAGCGGCGAAAGGCCTCCAAGTTTATTGATCTGTTCAGCAGGCGAAAATTTTTCAATTATATTACCTTTAAAAAGGCGGTTGAAAATGATTTTGACCTTTACAGGAATATCCAACTTAAAAGGCTGAATGAACGTCTCTATCTTTCGGATGTCAACGCCATTTACCAGGCGGTTTGGGAGAAGCAATACAGGCCCACATTGAGTTCCCCCTTCCAGAGGCAGCGGGGGCTGGTACGCATCATGTTTGAAAAATACGCGGGAAGATGGTGGATCATCGATCTTCAGGGGTATCCTATTTTCGGGACGAGCGAACTCCTGCTCGCTGATTTAACGGTAACCAATGTCTGGATCATGGGCGGCGGGAAGCGAATCGTCGGTGTGGTGAAGAACATCGGAGGCCGGGAAGCCAAATCCTTTTATGTGGGGTTTTATGCCGGAAACACCTATCTCGGAAAGGCCTTTGTGGCTAAAATGGACAAAGGAGACACCCAGAACATCAGCTGGGTCTGGACGCCCAATCCTACGCGGCGGCTGACGGATATCAAGGTCGTGGCGGATGTCGGCCGCAAGGTGAAGGAGTCCCGAGAAGACAACAATGTGGGGAAAGTTCCCATCAAACCGGGCGATACCTCGTATTGCGCTGACCTGGCAATTGGGGATCGCGACCTTTATGTGCCTTCGACTGTGCCGGCCGGATCGACGGTGCAGATCAACAATACGGTCAGCAAGGCACCAAAAGGAGATATCAAAACAGTTAAGGTGGGAGACAAACTTCGAATCTGTGTGACCTTCCGGAATATTGGGGGGCTCAACGCGACGGGTGTCACCGCGCGGGCCTATTATGTTACGGAACAACCCAGTAAAATGGTGACCATCCAGCAGCGGGCCTATCCGCAGGTTCCCAAGGGTGGCAAGGTGCGGTTCTGCTTCTTCTGGCGGGTGCCCGAGTTGGAACGGAAGCCGTCGGAAAAAACAAAACGATACATCCGGGTGGTGCTGGATCCGGATAATGCCCTGCCAGAGTGCAGCGAGGCGAACAACGCCGCCGAACAGGAGATCGCGATTGTCAGTTCTACCGGACCGTATGACGGGGTCTTGACGGTCAGCGATCCGGCCCATATGCCTGATGTTGGCTGCGGTTTAGGGCCAACTTCACTTACCATGACAGTAACGGTGGCGGACCAGGACCTGGTTAATCAGAACAAGGTTCAGGTTACAATCGTGAGCGATAGCGGCTATGATATTGAGACGTTTTATCTTCCCCGAGTCAGTCCGGGTGTTTTTCGGAGGACAATTTTCCCGGCATGCATGAACCTTTCAACGCCAAACCGGGGAGATGGTGTTCTTGAAATGAACGGAAGTGGAAGGCTTACGGTTAAGTATACCGACCAGCAGGATTCGCATGGCAGGACCGTGGTGCGTTCCAAAACAGTTAATTACGCCCCTTGATTTTACAGAGGGTTTTCGAGTAGACTGGCTGCCATGGAACAAAGGCAGCCAGTGAAAAAAACGGGGGTTGTCATCGCGGCAACCCACAGCGGGTCAGGGAAGACTACGCTCGCTTTGGGCATCATGGCCGCGCTGAAACGGCGCGGCTTTTCCGTTCAGCCCTTCAAGGTAGGACCTGACTTTATCGATCCCGGTCATCACACCCACGTGACGGGACGGCAGAGCCGGAACCTTGACGGCTGGATGCTTTCCCGGCCTTATAATCAACGTCTCTTTTTCCGTCTCATGCAAAATGCCGATTGCGCCGTCGTGGAGGGCGTGATGGGCCTGTTTGACGGGTTTAATGCAGTATCGGATACCGGCAGCACGGCCGAGATGGCGAAGTGGCTGGATCTCCCTGTCCTTTTAATGGTCGATGCCTCCAGCATGGCCCGGAGCGCGGCGGCGGTGGTTCGGGGATTCGAGACCTTTGATGATGGCCTGACCCTTGCCGGCGTGGTATTTAACCGTGTAGGCTCCGACGCCCACCTCGCGATTCTGAAAGAGGCCGTTTCCCATTATTGCACGGTTCCCTGTCTCGGTGGCTTGCCGAGGGATGAGAGCCTTATCATGCCTGAGCGGCACCTTGGGCTTGTCACCTCGGAGGAGGGTGGCCTCTCGCAAGAAAGGATTGCCCGTTTGGCAGAGGTTGTGGAGGGTCACCTCGACCTGGACAGGCTTCTTAAAACCTGCGCCCTTGATATCCCGGAAGCGGAAACGGCCCAAACCACCCAACCGACGCCGGCGGCGCGTGTCCGAATTGCCGTGGCGCGGGATGCCGCTTTTTGTTTTTACTATCCCGACAACCTCGAACTGCTGGAACGTTTTGGCGCGGAACTGATTTTTTTCAGTCCCCTCCGGGACGAGCGGCTTCCTGAAGGGTGTCATGGGATCTATTTAGGGGGCGGGTATCCCGAGGTATTTGCCGAAACGCTTTCCGAAAATTGCTCAATGCTTCATTCGGTTCGAGAGGCGGGGGGGAAAGGGTGCCCCATTTATGCCGAATGCGGTGGTCTCATGTTCCTTAGCGCGGGGATTACGACGTTTAAAGGGATACATTATCCCATGGCGAGGCTGTTCCCGTTTGCCACCCGGATGCTCCCGCGGTTTAGGGCGCTGGGGTATCGCGAGATCCGCCTGAAGCAAGGAGGCCCGCTGGGCCAAAAAGGAGCTGTCGCGCGCGGTCACGAGTTTCATTATTCAGAGATAGCGGAAACTGATGGAAACGGTCTTGAAACGTACTACGCCGTGAAAGGTCGGCGGGTCCCCCCGGGGCGTTCCGGGGGGTATCGAATTGATAACAGCCTGGCGAGTTACATCCATCTCCACTTTGGGAGCAACCCCGAAATAGCCCGGAATTGGATAGCATTCTGCGCCCACCAGAATATTTTGACGTAAGAACCCTCCCCAAAGGCCGACGCTGTTTCCCGTTTTACATAATGTTCGGAAGAAACAGGATGATCTGGGGAAAGGCAACCATGCAGGCGGTCCCGGCTATCAGGGCGAACAGGAACGGAAAAATCCCCTTGAAAATTTTCTCCAGCGGCACGTCCACGGCGATGCCATTGACCACATAGACATTAATCCCGACAGGGGGTGTGATGACCCCCATCTGTGTGACCAGGACGATGATAACCCCGAACCAGATGGGGTCGTATCCTAACTGAATGACAACGGGGTAGAAGATGGGAATGGTCAGCATAATCAGGGCCAGGGCGTCGATAAAACATCCGCCGATAAGGTAAACAAAGATAATCATGGCCATAACGGCCCAGGGCGGAAGGCTCAGACCCCCGACCCAGTTGGCGATGCCGAAGGGAATGCGGGTGACGGCGAGAAAGTGTCCGAAAATAACGGCGCCGGCAATCAGGAGCAGGACCATGCAGGAGGTCCGGAGGGTTTCGTAAAGGGATTTGATAAACCCTTTCCATGTAAGTTGTCGCCGCCCCATGGCAACGAGTAAAACTCCGAAAGATCCCACGGCGCCCGCCTCGGTTGGTGTGAAGATCCCCCCGAACAACCCGCCCATGACAAGGACAAAGACGGCAAGGGTTTCCCACAGCTCATGGAGCGAATAAATCATTTCCCTGAGTGTGAATTTGTCGCCTTTGGGACCTTGCTCCGGGTGGATTTTGCAATAAAGATAGATGGCCAGGATAAACCAGGCGGTGATAAACAGGGCGGGAATGATCCCCGCGATAAACAGCTTCCCGATGGATTGCTGTGTCAGGATACCATAGACGATAAGGACAATACTGGGCGGCATCAGCATGCCAAGGCCCCCGCCCGAGGCGACAGACCCGGTAGCCAGCTCGTCCCCGTATCCATAGCGTTTCATCTCAGGAAGTCCGACCGTTGCCATCGTGGCCGCGGTTGCGGGGCTTGACCCGCACACGGCCCCGAAGGCCGTGCAGGCGCAGACTGTTGCCATGGCAAGGCCACCCTGAATTCTTCCGAGAAACTTGTAAGCGACATCGTAAAGCCGGCGGCTGATGCCGGCATTGAAGGCGATCTGCCCCATCAGGATAAACAGGGGAATAATGGTCAGGCCATAAGAAGAATAGACATCGTAGATATCTCTCGAAAGGAGTTTCAACCCCGCGTGAAAACTGGTCAGATAGCTGAAGCCCAAAAAACCGACGATGGCCATGACATACGCTACGGGCATCCGCGAGAAGAAAATAACGATCATTAATACAATACCGATGATGCCGATCAGGGTGGGGCTCATGCGCTCACCGCCTTTTGGAGATGTTGAAAAACTTCAACCAGGATAACGGCGCAAAACACAAAAAAACAAAGCGAGACAAAAAAGATGATATAATAATTTGGCAATTCCAGCGTCATGGAAACCTGGCCGCTCTTTCTAAGTGTCCCGGCATAGAGCCAGGTTTGCCAGCCCATCAGCAGGAACAGAATAAATGCCAGGCTATTGGTAATGCTGTCGATGACCGCCTGTTTCCTGGGCGACATGCCCTTGACCAGCATATCGACGCCCACGTGGGCGTGCATGGCATGGGCATAGGGCATGGCCGCGCCCATTGCGAGGGCGGCCATGAATCCCACGATTTCCTCGGCGCCAAAGATGGGATGGCCAAAAAAACGGCCGATAACATCCGAACATGTGAGGAGCATCATTCCCGCAAGACAGACTGCGCCAAGTATCTTGAATATACTTACGAATTTATCTACAAGCTTTGCAAATCCCTTCATCATTCACCCTGTCTTTAGAGGATAGGTTTATTTGAGAGAGTTGATTTTTAAACCACCGCGAGTTTTTCCTCATTTTTAAGGGAAAAAAGAAGGGGCATCCCGCGTCTGTTCCCGTGGATGGATGCCCCTGGAGATGATTTTTTCTATTTCAGCATGGATTCAATATAATCCACAATCTCTTTTCCGTTGATGCCTTTCTTTTTCATCTTGGCGATGTAGTTGTCAATGACAGGTCTTGCCGCTTTTTTCCAGCGCGCCAGCTCCGTCTTGCTCAGTGTAATCAGTTTTCCGCCTTTTTTCAGGAGATATTTTTTACCTGCCGCGTCACTGCTGTCCCAAGCCTTGCCATGTTTGGGGATCCATTCCTTATTAATTTCCTGGATGGTTTTTTTGACATCAGCGGGGAGCGCGTTCCATTTCTTTTTGTTCATCACGATAAAAAAGGAAGTCGTAAAGGCGCAGGAAAAATCCATGGTCCCGTATTTAACCTGATCTGCCATTCTCCAGCCTTTATTAACTTCCATGGGATAGAGGGCACCGTCTACCACGCCCTTTTGAAGGGCCTGATAAAGTTCCGGCATCGGCATGGCGACGGGGGTTGCGCCCAGGGCCTTGGCGAGTGCTGCGGTCGTGCCGTGACCGCGGATTTTCAACCCTTTCAGATCTTCCAGTGTTTTGATGGCTTTTTTTCGGGTAAAAAGAAGCCCGGGGCCGTGTGCCGTAAGGTACATAACCTGGGAGTCATTGAATCCCGGATCCTTGAATTTGTTGTAAACGGCATTACAAATTTTTGTAGCAAGTGGTCCACTCGTATAGCCCAGCGGAAGGTCCACGGCCTGCATAATGGGAAAACGGCCGCGTGTGTAACCTAATACGGACATACCAATGTCGGAGAGCCCATTAACAACACCATCATAGCAGTTTTTGCCTTTGGTTAATGTCCCGCCTGGATAATAAACGACCTTGACCTTGCCGTGGGTGCGTTTTTCCACCTCTTTACACCAGGACGCGGCCAGTTTGCTCTGGATATGGCTTGGCGGGAAAAAATTGCTGTAGGTGAGCTGAATGGGTGCCGCTTTTGTTGCCGTAACGCCGAAACACAGCACACCCGCTAAAAGCATAACGAATAAAATGGTTAGAAACCCCAATCCCTTTTTCATTTTTCTATCTCCCTTTTGTAAAAGTGTTGAAACGTTAGATTTGCAGGGTAAGCATCACCTCCTCTTTTTTGTTTTGATTGCGTTTCAGTTGCAAATACTTACCGAAAAAAAAGGGTTGTGTCAAGATATTTTTAAAACAATGTTACGTGTTGATGCGCTTCCGGGTGCATGCCATCTGCCCCTGATGGAAGTCTTGACCTTGCCCCTTCGCTGTGATAGGTCCTTTGGCATGAAATCTGTTGAAGATTCCGGATGTGACGTCCGCAAGATCTCACTTATTATTCCTGTTTTTAATGAGGAGGAAAATCTCGAGGCCCTTCAGCAGGAGATAACCGAGGCCCTGGAAAAATTGAAGGGGCGCTATGACAGTGAAATCGTCTATGTGGATGATGGGAGTTCCGACAGGAGTTTTTCTATTCTCAAGGCCCTTCGGAAAAAGGACCCAAGGGTAAAAATTATCCGGTTTCGTAAGAACTACGGACAGACGGCGGCATTGGCGGCGGGATTTGACAATGCCTCGGGGGATGTGGTGATTACAATGGACGCGGACAGGCAGAACGATCCGAACGATATTCCCCTTATTCTGGAAAAGATCAACGAGGGGTTTGATGTGGTCAGCGGCTGGCGGAAGGACCGGAAAGACCCCTTTATCAATCGCAGGCTGCCTTCCATGATGGCCAACGGTTTGATATCCATGATTACGAAGGTTCATCTCCATGATTACGGGTGCACTCTCAAGGCGTACCGTAAAAACGTCATAAAAAATATCAACCTGTACGGGGAAATGCACCGGTTTATTCCGGCCATTGCCAGTTGGCTGGGGGTAACCATTGCCGAGGTTCCCGTGAACCATCGCCCCCGTGTGGCGGGAAAATCGAAATACGGAATTTCGCGGACGGTTCGGGTGATCCTTGATCTTATTACCGTTAAATTCCTGCTGAGTTTCTCAACGCGCCCTATCCAGTTTTTTGGCCTGCTGGGGATTATTTCAGGGGGCGTAGGGGGCCTCATCGGCTTGTATCTCTCAATTATTAAGTATGTCTTTAACCAAAGTATCGGTGGCCGTCCGCTTTTGATGCTGGCCGTCCTGCTGATTCTTATCGGCGTTCAGTTTGTGAGCATGGGACTTCTTGGCGAATTAATGGCCCGGACCTATCACGAAACCCAGGGCAAGCGTATTTACTGGATCAGGGAGATATGCGGCACGGATGCCGAAGAAGAGGGGAATCCCCCGGATAAAAAACAATAAGGAGGCCTTGCGTGGAATATAAAATTGAAGGGGACAACCTTCAGATCGTTCGAATGACCTTGAATCCCGGGGAGGAGATTTACGCCGAGGCGGGAAAAATGGTCTACAAAACCTTTAATATCAATATGGAAACAAAAATGGTGGGAGAGAGCCTGGGAGGAAAGTTGCTGGGCGCCCTGAAGCGAAAGGTGGCCGGAGAATCTCTTTTTACCACACATTTCACTTCAACGAAGGGGGCTGGAGAGGTAGGGTTCGCCGGGGATTTTCCGGGCAGGATCGAGGCCATCCAGATTTCCGCAGACCGGACTTTTCTCGCACAGCGGGATGCCTTTATCTGTGCCCAGGATACCGTTGACTTTTCTATTGCCTTTCAGAAGAAGATCGGGGCCGGTTTTTTCGGGGGAGAGGGGTTTATCCTGGAAAAATTCAGCGGGTCCGGGACTGTCTTTATCCACGCGGGCGGGGATTTCCTGACCTTTGACCTCAAAGAGGGCCAGGGGCTCCAGGTGGATACGGGGTGTATCGTCGGGTTTGATGACACCGTTGACTATGATGTGCAGTTTGTCGGGGGGATTAAAACGGCTATCTTTGGCGGGGAGGGGCTTTTCCTGACAACCCTCAAGGGACCGGGAAAGGTTATTCTCCAGACCATGACCCTGTCCAAACTCCGGCGGGAACTTGGCACCATGTCCGGGAGAAGCGGCGGGGAGCATCACGCAGACCGCGGAGGCGGTCTTGGGAGCCTGGTTGGGAGTTTTCTCGGCAGCGACGATTAATTTTTTAGGTAGAAGGTAGAAGGGTGCGCCTGTGGCGCCAAGTTTAAAACGGATAGGATAGTTTTCAGCCAAGTTGCCTTCATCCCCCAAAGAATCTCAAACGCCCTGTTTTTCGGGACAGCTTTTTTATGACACAATACAAACATCTCTATATTTATGAAATCGGGGGGGCGGTGGACGACAGATCTATTGTCTCACCCGATTACATCGGGTGCTGGAATGAGGGGGAAAGTTCCTTTCTCTTTTTTCATGCGGACCAGACAACCCTTGTTGAGGACCTTGTCGGGGTGCGGCCCGGCCTTACCCTCGTGGATTCCTATGACATGGATTATGAAGACTGGCAGGGTGGCGGGCTCGAACCTTTTCGCGTGGGGCCCCTGTGGTTCTGCCCGCCAACGGGGGATACGGCTCAGAAACCCGAGGGCTGCCGTCTGATTTCCTTCGACCCGGGCGTGGTGTTTGGCACCGGCCTGCATCCCACCACGTATGACACCCTCCATCTGATAAATGAGGTTTTTAAGGCCGAGGTCCCGGAGACCGTTCTGGATCTCGGGACAGGAACGGGGATTCTCGCGCTGGCCTGCGCATATCTCGGTGCCGGCAAGGTGATTGCCGTGGATATCAACCGTCTGTCAGTGAAAACAGCGGCGGAGAATGTCCGGCTGAATCAGTTGGCGAATATTATCTCTGTGCGGGAAGCCTCCGCGGAAGATACCCTTTCGGAAAACGCGGATCTTGCCGTCATGAATATCCATTATCAGGTCCTTGACACACTCTGCCGAAGCGAGGCCTTTTTTGCAAAACGCCGGGTTATCCTGTCGGGACTCCTGCGTTCCGATTATTTCAGAATTCTAAAAAGGGTTCGGAAGGAATTTCGTCTTGTGGATGAGCGATCAACCGGCCACTGGTTCTCCGCGTGGTTTGAGAGATGATTCCGCCCTTTCTGCTGACGCCTTTTTCTGTCGGCACCTGTAAGATTCCAAACCGCCTTATTGCGGCACCCATGGCCGGTCTCAGCGATCTTCCCTTTCGGAAAATTCTCAAATCCCTTGGTGCCGGTCTGACCTTCAGCGAGATGATCAGCGCCGAGTCCTATTCCCGGCGTCATAAAAAAACAGAAATGCTGATAAAGAGGTCAGAAGAGGAGCGGCCTTTTAGCGTTCAACTGTTTGGCGCAAATCCTGTGGCTATGGCGGAGAGCGCCCGGCGCCTTGAGGCGGAAGCGCGGTGCGAGATCATAGATATTAACCTTGGTTGCCCCGCGAAAAAGGTTATACGGGGCGGTTCTGGCGCCGCCCTGATGCGGGATACGGAGGGTTTGTTCAAGGTTGTTGACGCGGCGGTCAGGGCGGTATCGCTGCCGGTAACCGTCAAGATGCGCGTTGGATGGCGCCCCGAAGACCGGGCGGGACTCAAATTAATCCCGGAACTCTTTGCCCGGGGGGTGAAGGCCGTTTGTTTGCACGCGCGGAGTGTTACGTGCGGATTTTCCCGACCCCCGGACTGGACGTGGATAAAAGATGCCGTAGCTATGGGGCGGCCTCTGATTGGCAACGGCGGTATCCTGACTCCCGAAGACGCCCTTGAAATGGTGCGCCGGACGGGATGCGCCGCCGTGATGATTGCCCGGGGGTATCTCGGGAACCCGTGGATCTTCAG
The DNA here is from genome assembly GCA_024763435.1 of Thermodesulfobacteriota bacterium. Lineage (GTDB taxonomy): Bacteria > Desulfobacterota > S145-22 > S145-22 > S145-22 > JANTFN01. The sequence continues at coordinate 10,386 of JANTFN010000034.1, forward strand.
GGAAATTCGGCAACTTGCGGAAGAAGGTTGCGTTACACCGGTTGCCCTTTCAGAGAGATTTAATGTAATGACGGCCCACCTGAGCGCCAGCGTGGAAACATTCGGGGAAAAACATGGTGTGCTGAAGATGCGGAAACATCTTGCCTGGTATGTCAGAGGGTTAGCGGATAGCACACAATTTCGCGGCAGGATTATGACACTGAATGGCCAGAATGAGGTTCTGGCTACGATAGATGCCTACCGGGAACACCTAAATCAGAGAGACAGACAGGAGACAAGAAATGGATAAAGAGGCGAAAGCGTGGAAGACGTCTTGGGGGCGGGAATTTCTGGAAAGTGTAGAAATTCTGCATTTTGCCACCTTAGGAGAAGATGGGGCACCGGTTGTGCGGCCGGTTAATTTTCTCTATCAGGACGGAAAGGTTTATATTCATTCCGGACCGGAGCGTGGAAAGATATCGCAAATCCGACGGGACCCGCGGGTATGCCTCGAAGCAACGGAGGCCTTTGCCTATATTCCCGCGAAGGAAACTCCCTGTTCAGCGACCTACAGCTTCAGGAGTGTGATCCTGAAAGGAGAGGCACGGGTTATTGAGGAAAAGTTCCGGAAGCAGGCCATCCTCCAGAAAATAATGGAAAAGTATCAGCCGAAAGGCGGGTATCGCGAAGTCAGTGTTAAAGATACGGAAATGGTTGCGATAATTGAGATAGAAATTCAAACCCTCTCCGAAAAAGATCATTTAAGGGGATAGGTGTAAAAGGCAGGGCTGAGGACTGAGTAAAACACTAAAAGAAAGGCGATGGCAAAACTGTTTTATCACGCCGGTAGCTCCGAAGGGCAAAAGTGACTCGGGCATGTCACGCCGTATCCGCGAAGATTTTTTATTCCATCGTAGAAAACCTTGCCCTCAGGGCAAGGTCAGAGTTCAGTGGCTTTGCCATCTGAACGACTCATTTGTTATATCCGAGGCAGAGTTGTCCTCACAACAGAGCCAAGGAGAAACAAATGAGTCGTTTCAAGAAATTATCACACACGATATGGTATTGCTAATATCATATCGTATGGGTACCCAAGTATCGGTTTCGGGTACTCACAGGAAAAGTGGGTGGAGAAGTTGAAAAGTGTATTCGGATATTTTCAGAGCAACAGGGTTGTGAAGTAGAAGAATTAAATGTACAGATTGACCATGTACACCTTCTTGCGCTGATTCCTCCCAAGGTATCGATTTCAGGGTATGTAGGGACAGTGAAAGGAAGGACAGCGATACGGGTATTGAACAAATTTCGCAAGTTGAAAGAAAAGCCCTATTGGGGTAATCATTTTTGGGCCAGGGGATACTGCGTAGACACAGTTGGACTGGATGCAGAAATGATTCGTAAATACATAAGGTATCAGGAAGAAAG
>JANTFN010000035.1 GCA_024763435.1 Thermodesulfobacteriota bacterium
CACAGGTGACCAAGGCGGTTTACGATATTTATGACAAATATCTTGCCAAGGATTATAAGGACTTTAAGGTCCTGTGGTTTCTGTCCGCCCCACTGACGCAGTTAATGACGGTTAAAAAACCGGTCAAGGGGCTTGCCGATCTGAAGGGGATGAGAATCCGGTCAGGCAGCGCCACCGAAACCGAAGGGTTGAAACTCCTGGGCGCGAATCCCATCGGAATGCCCATTTCAGAGGTCTCTATTTCCCTGCAAAAAGGCGTCATTGCAGGCGTTTTCACGCCTTATGCCGCTCTTAGATCCCACAAACTCATCGATATCGTGAAATACATGACGGAGTTCAATTATAACGGCGCCTTGATGTGTATTCTGATGAACAAGCGCAAATGGAACGCCCTGCCTGATTTCGCGAAAAAGGCCATCGATCAGGTCGCGACAAGGAAATTTGGGATTATGGCCGCAAAGGCATTTGATGAAGAAGACCTTGAAAATATTGAAGCCGCGAAGAAAAAAGGAATTAAAATTTTCAAGCTCTCGGCCGGGGATAAAAAGGCCATGCAGGCTAAATTAAACCCCATCTGGGGAAAATGGGTAAAAAAGAATGCCGGGAGATTTCCCGCGCGGAAGATTCTTGACGCGACGTTGGCATCGGCCAAAGCAAACCAGTAAAAACTTAAAAGGACGGCGGGGAATGCTTATCTATTCCCCGCCGCTTCACGCAGGGGTTTCTTCGGGAGAAGAAGATGAAAAAGCTTGTTACGACCCTTGAAAGGGTCCTTTATCCCGTTACCGGGATTATCGACAAAGTATCGTGGGTTGTCCTGTTTCTCCTGATGATGATGACCATCACGCAGGTTTTTTTAAGAAAACTTAGCAATCACTCCCTTCTTGGGACCGTGGAACTTACTGAATTATCAATGGTTTTTATTGTCTTTTGCGCACTCGCGGAGTGTCAGGTTCATGAAGGGCACATTAAGGTCGATCTGGTTTTAAGCCGGCTCAGCCCGCGTATCCAGTCTTTGATCGATGTCTTTACGCAGTTTGCCTGTTTTGTTACCTTTACCTTTATGATGTGGGCCCTGTTTTCCCAGGCGGCTGTCACAAAAGAGACTGGGGAAATCACGGTAGACCTCGGTCTCCCGCTTTATCCTTTTATCATCGTCGCGGCGCTGGGATGTTTCCTGCTCGGTCTGGTTCTTCTCATAAAATCTCTAAAAGCCCTGAGTAATTTTCTATCGGGAGAGGTGTCATGAACCCGGTTGTCATCGGTATCCTGGGCCTTTTTGTTCTTTTCATTCTCCTTGCCCTGCGGATGCAGATTGGTTTTGCCATGGCACTGGTCGGGTTTGTCGGCTTTATTATCCTGAATGATTTCCAGGCAGGCATGGGAATTCTCGGGCTGGAACCTTTCAAAATAACCGCGGATTACACCCTGAGCGTCATCCCGCTTTTCCTGCTGATGGGAGAGTTTGCCAATCAGTCCCGCATGGGCGCGGAACTGTATGACATGCTCTATAAATGGATAGGATTCCTCCCCGGCGGGCTGGCCATGGCAACGGTCGGGGCATGCGCGTTCTTCGCGGCTATTACCGGGTCCTCCCTCGCCACGGCTGCCATGTTCGGCATGATAGCCCTGCCGGAAATGCGAAAACTTAATTATGCTGAAACCTTGTCAACAGGTTGTATTGCCGCAGGCGGTACCCTCGGCATCCTCATTCCGCCGAGCAGCGTCCTGATTATATACGGCATCCTGACCGAGCAGAGTATCGCCAGGCTTTTTATTGCCGGAATGCTGCCGGGCATCCTGCTGGCCCTCATCTTCATGGTCACGATTTATGTGCTGACCAAACGCAACCCCTCTCTGGGCGCGCCGGGGCCCAAATTCAAAACCAGGGAAAAAGTGGCTTCTCTGAAGGCAACCTGGGGAATTATCGTCCTCTTTATCCTCGTTATCGGGGGTTTATATACCGGCTGGTTTACACCCACTGAGGCCGCCGGAGTCGGGGCCTTCGGGGCACTGGTTCTCGCGCTACTGAAAAGAAGCCTGACGTGGAAGACGTTTACCGCCTCCCTGAAGGGGACTGTAAGTTCTACCGCCTTTATTTTTGGAATTCTGATCGGCGCGATGATCTTCCAGTATTTCATGACCCTCAGCCAGATACCCGATCACCTGACATCCTGGATTGTTCAGATGGGCGTGGGGCGTTATGTTGTGGTCTCCGCGATTATCCTCGCCTTCATGGTCATGGGATGTTTTATGGAAGGCCTGTCGATTATGTTTCTGGCCGTCCCGATTGTTTACCCCATTATCGTGCGCCTCGGATTCGACCCCATCTGGTTCGGGGTCATTATCACCCTGACCATGGAAATGAGCCTGATTACCCCGCCCGTGGGGGTCAATGTCTTTGTCCTGCATGGTGTCGCGCGGGACGTCCCCATGTACACTATCTTCAGGGGAATCCTCCCCTTCTGGCTCGCGATGATTGCCTGCATCATCATTTTGACGATGTTTCCTCAAATCGCGCTTTTTCTTCCAAATTCCATGATGGGTTAGGAGGCTGTTGTTTTGAAATACCCACTTCTTGTACTGGATGCTCTTTTCTTTCTCCTCGCGCTCTATTTCACCTGGGAATCTATAAGGGAGGACGAACCCCGCGCCCCGAAAATAGGCGCAGGACTTGCCATCCTGTCACTCATTATCGCTGGATTTGTTCTGTGGGTTCCCGCGGCGCGGTGGATATTCGTGTTATGTTTCGCTCTGGGTATCCTCACGCTTATCCTGCTGGCAATCCCCACAAAACCGGACGCGCGCGCCCTTCAGGGCGCGCAGGGGCTCCTCGTGTCTGAAGCTGTCCGGCATGATGAAAGAGATATTTCCTTCGCGCGGCAGAGAAGTATTCCGCCCGAGACAAAATACTATGATGAATATTACAAAAAACTGCACCCTGAAAAAGAGGAATGGGACGCGAAACGGCGGAAAAAAGGCCTTCTTGGAAACCCGGGAAGTATCGACAAGGGATACCGCCCCAATGTGGCCATGATGGCAGCATCATTCGATATGCCCAATTTTCTGGGGCCTTTTGCTGACGCGGTTCCGGGGCCGGAAAGCCCGCCTTCTGAAATAGCTCCTCAGAAAGCAACAGAGATTGTCAAAAACCTGGCCCGTCAACTTGGCGCGGACATGGTGGGCATCTGCAAGGTAAATCCCAACTGGATTTACTCGCACCGCGGGGAGATATTTTACGACAAATGGGACGACTGGGGAAAGGAAATCAAGCCGGAAGACCTGCCGCCCTATGCCGTTGTGATGCTGACGGAAATGAAGGATAATTGCGTGCGTTCTGCCCCGCATACACCCTCCGTCGCCGAAAGCGCGAGAAATTACGGGCGGGGTGCCTATTTAAGCACCGTTCTCGCCTGGTGGTTCACACACATGGGATATCGGGGGGTCGCCCAGCACTCCAGACGCTATGATATCGCCCTGCCCCCTCTTGCCGTGGATGCCGGTCTGGGTGAAATTGGGCGCCTCGGTTATTTGATGGCCCCTAAGTTCGGACCGAGAATTCGCATCTTTGCCACCCTTACAGACATGCCCCTGATCCCTGATAAGCCTATTTCCATCGGGGTGGATGAATTCTGCAAACACTGCAAGAAATGCGCGGAATCATGTCCCTCAAAATCTATCCCCATGGGAGATAAGGTTATTTATAATGGGGCCCTGAAATGGAAGCTCAACGCGGACAGTTGTTTTGATTTCTGGTCAAAGGTCGGGACCGACTGCTCCATCTGCATGGCTATATGCCCCTACAGCCGTCCAGACACCCCCCTGCACCGCGTGGTTCGCTGGTATGTGGCCCGCTCTTCCGCTGCGCGCAAATTCTTCCCCCTTATCGACAACCTCCTTTATGGCAGAAAATGGCACCCCAAACCGGTCCCTGCCTGGCTTGATTATCCGAAGGGCAAAGAAGCAAAAAAAGAGTCTTATGGCCTTGGAAAAAGCAATAATTTCGGGTAAAGTTTAAATTGCGTTACTCGGGAAACATTATAAATCGGGAGGATACTCAGAGCTGTGGCATTTCAACCCCTTGAAAAAAAAAGATATTCTGAACTTGTCGCACAGGAAATTGAAACCAAAATCCTGAACAAGGAACTTTCCCTTGGTGAAAAACTCCTTTCTGAAGTAGGTTTCGCGAAGGAATTTCACGTAAGCCGGACCGTGATACGTGAAGCGATGCGTCTTTTAGAAGTACGCGGATTTATCAAAATAAAGCGCGGCCCAAAGGGGGGAATTTTTGCCAACGACGGGTTCCACAAACCCCTGAGTGAGGCCCTGGGCAGACTGGTGGATTCTGGCAAGGTCTCCGCCGAAAACGTCTTTGAAATACGCCTGCTCCTCGAACCCTATGTGGCCGGGGAAGCCGCTAAACGCGCAAATAAGGACGATATTGAAGAATTACAGGCCCTTCTCGATCTTTCAAGGGAACGGATGGATGACGGAAAATTCCTGCAGAAAATAAGAGGAACGTTTCATAACCGTCTCGCCCGGGCAACAGGTAATCCCGTCCTGTTTATGATGATGAACGCCTTGATAGAGCTTCTGAGGAAATATTTCTGTGATTTCAATGAACTGGATCTTGAAAGGCATTTCGTCGAAACCCACCAGGAGATTCTTGTCGCCATCAAGGATAAAGATGCGGAAAAAGCGAAACAATTAATCGCCAAAGATATTCTTGAAATAAAAAAACATGCGGAAAAATGGCTTGGATAAACTGCGAATTTGGACCCCTCGGGAAAAGAATAAGCGCTTCCCGCCCCTTCAAGCAAATTTAATCCATAGACAGAAAATTATGTAACTATTTGAATTAACTAATTTATTAAAAATACCCCCTCTCTATTTCTTAAGGAAATAAAGAGGGATTTATTTTTTCAGAAAAATATATGACTCATCTTATTATTTGTTAGAATTGTATTTTATGGTAAATAACCAACTATTTCAGTGTATTTCAAATAATTTCTAAAAAACACTTGACATGTTGCTTATAACATGCTTTAGTTACAATTAATATGAACTTTTAACCGTTGGGAGGATGTCATGAGAAAGGAAAAAAGACGGTCAAAAAGGACCCTTTCGGAAAATCTGATTGCTTTTTCCTGCTTTCACCGGGATGAAAAAATCCCCTTTGACCACTCAATGGGAAAAACTGTCGACATTGGCGACGGAGGAATGATGCTTCATCTTTACAAGGAGGTCCAAACAGGGACGCTGCTTGACGCGGAGATTGGGATGGGCAATGAAGTTATCGCCGCAACCCTTGAAGTCCTCCGCCTCAGGCCGGTTTCCTCAAATGGAGATGGCTATTTTGCTTCCACGAAAATCACCTATATTGGCCATCGGGATTATCAGAAAATAACCGCACCCGCGGCGTTTCGCCCGGTAAAGATGGCAGGCAACCAGTAGCTAAAACATCTTACCAGGATTCAAGATTCCTTTTGGATCCAGCAGTTTTTTTATCTTGCGCATTAATACCAGGCTCTCCCCATGTTCTGATTCCATAAAAGGGATTTTGCCGATACCGACCCCATGCTCACCGGTGGCCGTACCGCCCAGGGAAAGGGCAAAGGCCACAATTTCGCGGTTGATTTCTTCCAGAACCCCCCATGATTTTTCATCACTCGGATTTCCCATCATCGGCATGTGGATGTTGCCGCTTCCGGCATGCCCGAACACATACCCGACAATACCTCTCTTTGCACTGGCCTTTTCAGAATAGGCAACAATATCAGGGAGTTTTGATATGGGAACAGCCGCGTCTATGGCAATAGGTTCCAAGCCGGGATGCTCCCTCAAAATAAAATCGTGAAGGTTATAGCGGGCCTCCCAGAGTTTTCCCCTCGCCTGCCGGCCAATTCCGGCCTCGAAATGTGTAGCGCCATTGTCCTCACAGAGTTCCCTGACAAGCGCCAGGTCCGCCGAGAGTCCTGCCTTGTTCGTTCCATGAAATTCAATAAAGACAAGCGGAGATTCAGGGAAATCAAAGTCCTCTGTGTACTTGTTGATTAAACGGACGGCATTTGTACCCATCAGTTCCAGGGCAGCAGGAGAAAGGCCGCTTCGGATAATCTGAGAAACGGTCAGGGACGCCGCCTCTGCCGTTGAAAAAGAAACAACAGCGGAAAGGAATTCCGGGGGAATTCCCACAAGCCTCAGCGTTACCTCCGTTATAATTCCAAGAATACCCTCCGAACCCGCGAAAAGCCGGCAGAGATCAAGACCCGAAGAGCTCTTAAAAGCGAGGGTCCCCGGATGAATAATCTCACCATCCGCGAGAACGACTGTCATCTTTTGAATCAGGTCTTTTGTGGCCCCATATTTAATCGCCCGGATACCACTGGCATTGTTGGCGACCATACCACCAATGGTCGCGGACGCGCCCGGGTCCGGCGGAAAAAAAAGCCCGTAACGGGCAAGTTTTTTATTGAGGTCCTTAAACACCACCCCCGCCTGAACCTCTGTCTGCAGGTCGTTCTCCCGAATATGAAGAATCCTGTCCATCTTCTGAAGGTCGATAACCACGCCCCCTTTTACAGGGATAGGATTCCCCTCAAGGCTTGTTCCCGCGCCCCACGGGGTTACAGGAATACCCTTTTCATAACAGAGCCTTACAACATCCCGAACCTCTTCCGTATTTTCCGGCCAGACAACAACATCGGGGAGATGCGCGTGATGGAAGGATTCGTCTTTTGAATGAAGAGAGAGATTGGAGGCGCCTGTGGAAAATTTATCGACGCCCACAATCTCTTTAAGCCTGCTGATGACATCAGGCGGACAGGGCATTATTCGGTAATACTCGCGTTGGGGTATTTTGCCCTGATTTCATCTAAAATAGCTTGCGTATCGCCCCCCTGAAAACGCACGATGAGATCCCTGTAGCCATCGGCCACGCCTTCATAATTGATGAGAATTGCCTCGATCTTACCACCATGCGTCCGAAGAATATCCACGACATCCTTGGCGCTTCCTGATTTGTCCTCTATGGGCAGGCAGATCCGCGTCCCCCCCGTTTTGGCACCGGAAAGGGCAACAAGAAGTTCAAAGACATCAGATTCAGTAATAATCCCAACAAGATCCCCGTTATCCGCCACGACGGGCAACCCACTGATTCTCTTTTCGTGCATAATCACCGCGACGTTTTCGATGGGAAGATCAGGTTTTACGGTTACAGGGTCCGGCGTCATAGCATCTTCCACCTTGGCCTTGGAAAGGAGGTAACGCAGCTCATAAATATCGAGGGTCGTTGCACGGGATGGTGTAAAATCCTTCAAATCACGGTCTGTGACGATACCTACAACCTTTCCGTTTTTCGTCACAGGAAGGCGGCGAACCTTATTTTCTTTCAAAAGATGAACAGCATCTATAACCGAGGCATGCGCATCAATCGTAATAACTTCCCGATGCATCCAGTTTTCAACTAACATAGCCATATTTTATCTCCTTTTTTAGGGTTATCCCACCACCATTTCTGTTTAAAGCATAGTTTACAACGCTTACTTTGTCAATCCGCTTATTGAAAATTTGTCCACCCAAGGGGGATTTGTCAAGTTTTTTCAGTCGTCTTTTTACAAAAAAACAGGGCCTTTATCAAAAACAACACGTAAAAAAATGGCAAATACGTGTTGACAAATTCATCGTGATTGCGTAGAAAAGGGGCATGGCGGTGTAGCTCAGATGGTCAGAGCATGCGGCTCATATCCGCAGCGTCCGGGGTTCAAATCCCTGCACCGCCACCAATCTTACAGGACATAGAAACTTCCTCTACAGGGTTATTGAGCGTAAATTCCGGCAATCTCATAACTGTTTGAAAAATGCAGGTCCCCCCGCCTTTAGCCTTTAGCCTTTCACCCTTCGCCTTTTATCTATTTACTTGCGGCAGGCCATGATTATATTTTTTCAGAACAGAAAAAAAAGTTCAGGAGGATAGAATAAATGATAAGATTCGATAAATTTACACTCAAGGCACAGGAAGCCATTCAAGCGGCCCAGAAGATAGCGGAAAAGGGACACCACCAGCAGATAGAACCGGAACATATTCTGATGGCCCTGATTGAACAATCCGAAGGTATTATTCAGCCGATACTCCAGAGGCTGGGCGCCTCAAAAGAAACCATTCAGCAGCACCTGACAGAGGCCGCCGCCAAAATCCCCGCGGTTGAAGGCGGCGGTCTGGGAGAGATATCGCTTTCCAGGGCATCGGGCCAGATCTTTGAACAGGCGCTTTCCGTCAGCGACCGTTTAAAAGACGAATATATCAGCACGGAACACCTGTTAATTGCCATCGCCGATGCGGGGCAGTCGGACGCCGGCCGAATCCTGCGGGAAGCGGGTGTGACCCGGGAGGCCATTTTGACGATTTTGAAGGATATCCGGGGCACGCAGCGTGTTACGGATCAGAACCCGGAAGACAAATACCAGGCCCTCAAAAAATACAGCCGCGACCTGACCGAAGAGGCGCGGAAAGGCAAGCTGGACCCCGTCATCGGCCGGGATGAAGAAATCCGCCGTGTTGTTCAGGTCCTTTCCCGGAGAACCAAAAACAACCCGGTTCTGATTGGCGAACCCGGTGTGGGCAAAACCGCCATCGTCGAGGGCCTTGCCCAGAGAATTATCAGCGGAGACGTTCCCGAAACCCTGAAGAATAAACGCCTCGCGGCCCTTGACCTCGGTTCCCTGATCGCGGGCGCGAAATTCAGGGGAGAATTTGAAGACAGGCTGAAGGCCGTCTTGAATGAAATCGTCGAAGCCGAAGGGCAGATCATCCTTTTCATTGATGAGCTGCATACCCTCGTCGGCGCGGGAGCCGCGCAGGGGTCCATGGACGCCTCCAACATGCTGAAACCCGCCCTCGCCCGGGGAGAATTACGGTGCGTTGGCGCCACGACGCTGAATGAATATCACAAATATATCGAAAAGGATGCCGCGCTGGAACGCCGTTTCCAGCCCGTTTTTGTGGGAGAACCCTCCGTGGAAGACACCATCGCCATCCTGCGGGGTCTCAAGGAAAAATATGAACTGCACCACGGCGTCCGCATCAAGGATTCGGCCATTATCGCGGCAGCCGTCCTGTCCCATCGCTACATCGCGGACCGTTTTCTCCCCGACAAGGCCGTGGACCTGATCGATGAAGCCACCTCCCGTCTGCGGATTGAAATCGACAGTGTGCCGACGGAAATTGATGAAATTCAGCGCCGAATCATGCAGCTTGAAATTGAAAAACAGGCCCTCAAAAAGGAAACGGACGCGGCCTCAAAAGACAGGCTGCAAAAGATAGACGCGGAGCTCAGCCAGCTCAAGGAAGAAGTGGCGCAAAAACAGATCCACTGGAAAAATGAAAAAGAGGCCATCCAGAAAATCCAGGGTCTGAAGGCCAGCCTCGATACCCTGAAAAATGAAGAGGCCGAGGCGCAGCGCAAAGGCGAGCTGGAAAAGGTGGCTGAAATTCGCTATGGACGGCTGGTCGAAACCCAGAAAGAGCTTGAAGAAACCCAGCGGCACCTCGAAACCATTCAGAAAGACAAAAAAATGCTCAAGGAAGAGGTCGATGAAGAAGATGTCGCCATGGTCGTTTCCAAGTGGACGGGAATCCCTGTTTCAAGGATGCTCGAAGGCGAAGTAGAAAAACTGATTCACATGGAAGAACGGATCAAACAGCGGGTTGTCGGCCAGGACGACGCCATCGAAAGCGTGTCCAACGCGATTCGCCGTGCCCGCGCGGGCCTGCAGGACCCCAACCGGCCCATCGGCTCCTTCATCTTTCTCGGCCCCACGGGTGTTGGAAAAACAGAACTCGCCAGGGCGCTTGCCGAGTTTCTCTTCGATGACGAGCAGGCCATGGTCCGTATTGATATGTCGGAATTCATGGAAAAACACACCGTCTCGCGTCTGATTGGCGCCCCTCCGGGCTACGTTGGGTATGAAGAGGGCGGTTATCTGACAGAGGCCGTCAGGCGGCGTCCCTATGCCATTCTTCTCCTTGACGAGATTGAAAAGGCCCACCCCGATGTCTTCAATGTCCTTCTCCAGATCCTCGACGACGGACGACTGACCGACGGACAGGGGCGAACCGTGGATTTCAAAAACACCGTCATCATCATGACCTCCAACCTCGGAAGCCAGTGGATCATGGAACTCGGCGCGGAACGCTACGACGAAATGAAATCCAGGGTCATGGAAAGCCTCCGTCAGGCCTTCAAACCTGAATTTCTCAACCGGGTGGACGATATCGTCATCTTCCACGCCCTGACACGCGCGCACATCCGTCATATTGTGGATATCCAGCTGGAACACCTCAAGGCCCTGCTCGCGACAAGGAACCTCAACCTGGCGGTCTCCGATCCGGCCAAAGACCAGCTTGCCACCCTCGGATATGACCCGAACTACGGCGCGCGGCCCTTGAAGCGGGTTATTCAGAAAGAACTCCAGAATCCCCTTGCCATGGAAATTCTCAGCGGCAGGTACAAAGACGGCGATACCGTTCAGATAGATGCAGATGGGGGAGCGTTTGAGTTTAAATAGGTTGAAGGTTGAAGGTCGAAGGTCGAAGGTCGAAGGTTGAAGGAAAACAAAAGATAAGGACACTTTTCCCCCCTCACCCTGACCCTCTCCCCCGTTGGGGAGAGGGAATTTTCCTGGCCTTTCGCCCTGAACCATTTTTTTATCCCCTTTGCTTTTCGCCATTTTTTTCTTGATTTTTATAAAATTCCATGGTAAGTAGGTTGAACTTTCAGGCGCGAGACGTCTGAATACGGGCCGTTAGCTCAGTTGGTAGAGCAGCAGACTTTTAATCTGTTGGTCGCAGGTTCGACTCCTGCACGGCTCACCACGTCGCGTCCCCATCGTCTAGCCTGGCCCAGGACACCGGCCTTTCACGCCGGCGACAGGGGTTCAAATCCCCTTGGGGACGCCATTCAATGATTACAAAAGGAAAACCCTTTTCATACTGAGTTCCTGCGTTTTTTCCACGCCGTAAATCCGAAGGACAGAGGCAGGTATCTATTTGACATTGACCCTCCGCGTTGCTATAATTTGGTTAAGGAGGATGACTGCATGAACCTCGCTGAACAATGGGACGATAAATTCGAAGAGAAACTGCATGGTTATCTTAAAACGCATCTTCCTGAACTTATATTAAAAAATCCCCCTCAATACGAGATTGAGCTTCGCGAGCGCATTGTTCGCGTGGAAGAGGCCCTGAAAAACCAGAACGAATTCCTCAAGAAAATGCTGGAATTTATTGAAAAGCGCTTCGACCAGGTAGATAAGCGCTTCGAGCAGGCCGACAAGCGCATGGATTCCTTCGAGAGACGCCTTGAGAAGCTCGATCACCGGATGTGGACCATTGCCATCCTTGTTCTTGCATCCGTTCTTATCCCTATAATCTTAAAGGTCTTTTTTAAATAAAACAAACAGACCGAGGATTCACGCTGATAAAAACGGATAAAACCTGAAAAACCTTTATGCCGTGGAATAGATGAATGTTTATTTGTCTTTGGATTCCACCACCAGGAATGAT